>CAYZKZ010000017.1:0-36187 GCA_964479325.1 uncultured Muribaculaceae bacterium | reverse complement strand
AGGCGGAATAACTTATGCCAAAGGTAACTATCCAATTATCCGCCGCATAATAGTCAGTGCTGCCTACGTTCATACGAGATAGTCCCAACTCGCCATAATGGTCATTGGCGAATCTGCGGAAATCCTTTACACTGTCGATGTCATAGCCGTCGAGTTTGCCATATTGGACGCCTGATTTCTCGTAATACTCAACATCATCCACTATTTCACTCCTGTCTCCTTCGCTGAGACACTGCGATTCCTTTCTGAAAATCGTGTCCGCTATCTTGTAATAATGGCAGAATTTGCGAATGGTCATCTCTTCAAATGGTGCGGGCAGATTGTTTGCCTTCCAATATTCCGCATCGACATCCTTGGGAGCGGCCTTGTAGAGAGTCTCTCTTCTTATCAGCTCCTTCATAACTTTAATGCAGTAGTCACGATTCTCAACGCTAAGCCTTCGCTCCGGAAGGATGGCATTAAGGTCGCGGCTTCTTATTCTTCCGGTTCTCTGACGATATGGTAGATCCGATTCCAAATGTCTGTTGTAAGCGTCAGGAGACTGAACAATCTCTGCGACCCGCACTTTGACCAAATCAAGAAGTGGGCTTAGGAACCACGTCATATCGTATCCTTTTCCTTCCCTATCGATGTCCCTATTGGTCATCACAACGTACTCACGACACCTGTCAGATATCTTCAAAAAAGAGTTTTCCATATAAGTGGAAGTGGTCAAGAAAAACCATTCTATTTCTCTCGGATATTCGTCCAAGATCTCTTGATAGGATTGCAGGTCGTTTTCTTCGTCCTCCGCGCACCCAAAGCGTTCATCATCCCAAGCTTTCAACTCCTCAGCGGAGCCACGTGGTATCTCCAGCCAGATCATTCGAGCCTCATCTTCATCTATCGGTTCAAAGACAGAAAGTTCCTGTTGTATTTCTATCAAGAGTTCAAATGACTTTATGTCAATGTGTGTTTCAGTGTGATGACCGCCGTGTAGCACGGAGCGCATTATCGGTTGTAATATTCTCATAGTCTTCTCTTATTTGTTCTTATATTCACTACCACAATAGAACAGATTGCTCATAATGTTTGATGTTAATGCATTTAATCGTTTGGTGTTACAAAGATAATGTATATTCCGACAATTCTCTAAAAAAATCTATGAACCTACGCTAGTCATTTGATATCCCCGTCATATTCGGTAATTTTGTGGAAACTACTGAATATCGGAATGCTGAACAAATGCAGTCGGCTACTCGGCGGAGACAAGGAACTTGTGAGGGTATATAAATATAAAAGGCAGGCCATCGTCTAACTTGATGCCTGCCTTCTTCAGACGTTTGCGGTCATAGACCTTTTTCGATTTGTGGGTCATCGACCTCATCAGAATTTGTTTACCGTACCGCTCGATTTCTTCCGTTCTTGAAGCCCTGCGGTTGGCTAAAAGAAAATCCTTTTCTGTGATCCGCAGTTTCTTGTTCCTCATACTTTATTGGTTTTCAGACGCAAATGTAATGACTTTTGCCGACACAACAAAGATTATCTCATTAACTCAACAACATCTTCCGGCAGCAGAGAATTCCCGACATCATCTTTCGGTGCGTTCTTAAGGAATAGCACAGGTACAATAGTGTGGTTCTTGGCAAATGGTAACAGATTGGCTTTGCGGAGAAGTTCCGAAGTCAATTGCTTACCACTCTCCCCTATTGTCCATTTGCACTCACCGACTAACAGGTGCCTCTTGTCAAGCGATTCCGCCATTACATCGAATTCGATTTGTTCAGGCTTCTTAGCCTCATTCAGGACAGAACCCCACCAGCGTTTTGCCCTGCCATAAAGCACTCCTTTGACAAGGTTCCCTGTCACGGCATCACGGCACAGTTTTTCCCATTGCATACTCACATATTCCGAGAAATGAGCGTTCAAATCCTGCTCTGTTGGCAATCTACGGCCAAGCTCAATGAATGAACGATTAGGGACAACGAACTGATAGTAGAAAGCCATAAAAGGATCGGCTATTTTATACAGACTCTTTTTAGAATTCTTTTCATCAATCCCGAATGGCACGTCCTTATCCAAAAAGCCGAGATCTATGAGTTTTTTCAATGGGCGAGGCAAATTGGTCGCAGGCTCATTGCACCGTGCGGCGATCTCAGAAAGACGGTTCGCTCCGGTTCCTACATAAGACATTATTGTTGAGACCTTTACAATATCCTTCACATCGTCCTGAAAGAGTTTTGCCGGTTCCTCATAAAGTGCGCCATTCACGGAAAGGACATTGTGCCACAATGCGTCATCAAGAGAGCTTCTGCTTTCCCTGAGTTCCCAATAACGTGGTACGCCTCCCCATACGGCATATTCCTCAATGGCGTTCACCGCGTCAAGATTCAATGCTTCCTGAATATACGGAAGGCGTATAGGCGAAAGCCTCATAATCTCATCGGCGCGGCCATAGAGAGGAGCTGTTGAATCAAGAAACAATCCATACATCATATTCTGTGATGAACCGCAAATCACAAGGTTATACTTCAGCTGCTTCTCGTCGATAAGTTTTTGTAACACAGACGGCAGCTCGGGCGATTGCTCTACCATATACGGAAATTCATCCAGACATAGAGTAAAACGCGTGCCTGTTCGATAATTGACCGCCCGGAACATAGACTCCCAATCCGGGTAGGTTAACTTGTCGAAATCAGGGAACACTTGCGCCACAACTTTCGCAAGCAGCGTCCTCTGATGCTGCCCTTCCGAACGGTCTGCCAAGAAATATATATCATTATCCGTCAGCACTTTTTTTATAAGGGTTGACTTACCCAGCCGCCTTCGACCGTAAATCACGACCATCGAGGATTTCTCTTTTGCAAGAACACCCTTCAGCCGTGTCATTTCCTCTATTCTATCAACAAATTCCATAATTGCGCAATTATTATGCAATGCAAACATAATGATTGTTCAGCATAATGCCAAATTTTAAACCACGAATTTCATCAATATGTGGCACTTAACAGCCTCATTATCAACAATAACAGCCTTGTCCTGGTCTTAATATTCAGACCAGGACAAGGCTTATTATATTCATTATAAATAAGTTAAGTGCCACAAGTTTCTTGTCGTGAAACTGTTGTTAACATAGAGCAATGTTCTGGATGTGATAACTCCGGGGCATCAAGTCGCTTGTATAATCGGTGTCTGATTACGCCTTTGATTTGCAGAATTGAACACTTAGTCAACTTCTATATAGTTCCCTAATGTTATTCGCCCTTCAGTTGTTTGATCTCATCCGTAAGAATGTCTATCTTTTGATTCAGCAGCCTCACTTCCCTTTCCAGGTCATCATTGTTGTCGCTGACCATTGCATCCACAAAAATGGAATTCACCAAAGACAGGCCAATGATTCCGCCGGCTATGAGAATAATGATAAAATATATTCTCACCCAGACTACCAGACCTGTTGTAAGAGTCTGTGATAATGAGTCCGGTATTTCATACCAACCTTCGACGGTACATAACCGGAATGTGGAGTATATGGCGTCAAGTGGAGTGCCAAAATACTGCGGAGAGTCAGCACCGAACATTGCGCAGCTTAACAGCGCGAAAACTATAATCAGAATGAAGAATCCTATGAAAATAGGGACGGAATCCTTGAGCGCTTTCCATAAATGCTGCATTATTGTTCCGAAGTTCGGGAATATATGAATAAGCCTAAAGAACCTAAAGACTCTCAATATCCTTAAAATCAAAACAAACGACAAATCAAGCAATTGAACCGGAATCACATAAGAGACGAGTGAAGGAATAGACAACAGCACAAGCACACCGTCGAGACGGTTCCATCCACTCTTCCAGTATCCTTTCACGCCAAGCGCCCGATGCTTGACCACCATCTCGATAATAAAGACAGCGGTACACAAAGCGTCGATCACACTCACGACCGGACCGGATATTCCACTTTCCTGCAAGAATATGATAACCGAGTTGATAATTATCACCAACAGGATGAAACGTTCCGATGTGAATATTCCGCGGTTTCCCATACCCTTTAGCCAAGAACGCTTATTTCATTCGCCGCGACACCTTTCAACTGAAGAAGCGTCACTTTGAATCGAGACTCCGCAGGATGAAGAACCGGCGCATTGCCGAAATTCCGGCCACAGGCTTCTTCCCACTTGCGCCTGTCGTCATCGTCGTCAGTGTGAAGGAACATCATCTTACAGTAAGTATTAATGCCATCTGTAGCGACAGCCATAGGGTTCATTCTTACGAAAGGATTAGACTTTCCATCCATCTGGCGCATCAAGGCGTCGATGTCAGTGTAGTCACGATTGACGTACGGATAATTCTCCTCGTTCGTGACATATTTGAATATTGAGAAATCCTTTATTGAGTCGAACAGCAGCTTGACAAGAGTCGCTTTCAGCTCGTTCTTGAATTTGACGATCTCTGACTCCTGAACCTTATACTTGTCTTTGAACATTTTACTGAGTTCCAACCCTTTGGTGATTTCATCCTTATTTGAGTCGAAGAATTTGTCCAGGGTCTCGTTTGAAATCAATGTCAGGAACGGATCTCTCACAAGAGGTGACATATTCAATGACTTCGCCTCTTGCTCTCTCCAAGTCTTCAAGTTGCCTACATAAGACCTCATCCCATTATACTTGGTGTGCAGATCCCCGCCAAGTTTATACAGGGAATCTATGATCATACCGGCAAGATGACACTTGAGGCGGGTGATTTCCTTTTCGCGTTCCCTGCTTGATATGCTTGACGCAAGGTTTTCCAGCCGGTTCTTAAAATCCATATCGAGATCCTTACGCAGCCTTTTACGATAACGTATAACAAGCCAAAAGATCACACTGGTAATGGCGATTAATCCATACAAGGCATAAGCGACCTTATTGAACAGTGGTTCGACACTTTTGCATATTATGCAGGCGAGAGCAAAACAGACTACGAATATGGCCATTCCAAGCCAGAAGCAGATTTTGTTTTTCTTTGTGACTGAGTCAAAAGCATCAAGTTCCTTTGACCTCTGATCCTGCGTGTAGCGTTTCTCCTTTCGAAGTTGTCGGCATTCATATTCAAGACGTTCTTTTGTACCGTCACAGATGGAATCCCTTATGGAGTTGTTGCCGAGTTGCTGGAAAAGAGTGTTGAAACTCTTGCTGCGCTCGGTCAGCTGATTCGTGAGTTTGCCAAGCTTGGCTTTCTCGTCCTGGATAAGATTCGTGAGGATCTCGGACTTGATGTTGGAGTCTGTCAAATCAAAGGAGACAACGGCCTTTTGGTCTGAACTCTTGACTTTCAGTTTTGTGTCACTGATGTCTGTAATGATGCAGGCTCCGTTAAGAAGTTCAGGATTCTCTATGTACGCATACGGAATGTAGCAGTATCCTTTAACACCGAACTTGGTACCCCAGGAGTTACGCACAACAAAGAATCTGGCCTCGTCATTATAGCCACAGATGACCATAGCGTGGTTACCCGATCTGCCGTCAGCGATCTCATCATCGGATGGCATTGGAATAAATCCTTTGTGAGGATTAAACGAGTTGAATATCTTAAGGGAGATAGCTACCGGATACCCCTCATAAACAGCCGATTTGATGTCGTGAAGTTCTTTGCGAACGGCTTTCGCTATAACAATTTTCCTGTTCTCCGCGTCATCGTATGCTTCTTTAGGAGGTTCTTGACTTATGTTGTCGGGATTATACGGGAAAAGATTTTCCAGACAAACACCGTCCTTGGTCATTGTTTGTATGACGCTATACAAAGAAGATCCGGAATCAGTCTTTGTGCCGGTTTCATCACGACGGGCATTGTAGTAAACGAACTGTTCGCTGAGATCAATGTCCGGCTGATTATTTTTCTTCAGAATAGCCTCAAAAATCGCCACCGCGGCAAACGCTGAGCAAGCGCCCATATCTCCCTGATCCTTGACAAGCGTAAAGTCTGCCCTCAAATCAATTGACGGAGCTATGGTCAGCATCGGCGTGTACTCTTCCGTCAGAGCCTGCTCCTCAATGTCGCCCTGAAGCCTATACGTCTTGCCTTCAAAGACAAACCCGTCATTAGTCAGACGCTTATAACTCTCATTATGGTCTTTTCTCTGTATGTCAAGGCCTTCAAGTTCGAGAGTTTTCTGCCTGATGTAGTTTGTGGACTCTCTCATTGTCACCTTGGTCTCCTTCAGTTCATCAAGCAGCTGACTGGCAGACTCAATGGATTGTCCTCCGTTTGAAAGGGCGGCGAACTCTTTTATTCTTTTGACCTGGGCTTCGTCCGAATCAGTTCCATCCACAGATGACATTGAACACAACCTATTGTTGGACTCTACGAAGAGGTCGAGAACCTCCCGGCTGCAATCATCGATAACCAACTGCTTCTTGTTGAACATATATCCGGTCAACAGGTCATCATCCTCACCAAGAAGCTGTGCCAGAGTGGCTTTTTTCTCGGGAAGGGACAGATCCTGGTCGATGATATATGACTGGAACTCATCAGTCAGGCGCTCTATCTCCCCTTTGAGAGCCGGACGGATCTGAGTGATGATATCAGTCTGCGCCACCTTGTCGTTGAGACGAGGGACTATCTCCCTGTCGTAGAACTTTGAGAATATATTGACATTATCACACAGCAGGTTCTGTACTATCTGGGAAACCTTATTCACGTCAACTTCTGTTTGAGAGACATTCTCCCTGTCGAGGATAAAAGCATAAGCCTTGTGAAGAAGGTACTGGACAAAATAAAACTTGTCAAAGCTCAAGACCGATAGTCCGAGGGCGTGAAGAGGCCTGTTAGGATCTTGCGCCGAAGCCGGGAACATTTCGGGATAATAGCTGACAGACAGCAAGGCATACTCCCCTGTTATCCGCACAAATGAATCCTCATTAAGATCAAGTGACAGGCCGTCAGAATTGCAGTTCTGAAGCATAACGAGCTTACCAAGAGAGGGATACCTGCTCCTCGCTTCAAGAATATCTTTAAGAGTCTCCTTGGTGCAATCAGCATAACCACTGATTCTTGCAGGAAGACTCGACACTTCAGAGTCAAATAAAAACGCAAGGTCGTACGGAAGCAGGAACAGATCCACATTATAACTCTGCGGAATCGCCTCGATGGCGGCAAGAAACTCCTCGGTAATCCTCCAATACTGTTCTTGGTACAAAGGCACATACACACATAGATCCAACGAATTCGAATCCCCGGGATGGTTTATGGTAATACTCCTGTCATACAAATCCCTGAAGAAGCCTTTCAGATATTCCTGCCTGGAGTCTGACGGTACGCCGTAACCCTGCGAAAGCTCTACCTCATACATTTCGTCAATCCCGGCCACAAACACATTGGCATCCGGTTCGACGAACGAAGCCGTAGAGAAGGCAGCGTCGCCTGTCTTCTCGTCTTGGGTATAAAGCACCGCGTTAAAGAAACCGTTGATTTCCTTGTCGCCGTACTTTATGGCATATTGCTTTATATTGCGAAGAATACGCTCGGCATTGCTGCCGAGCATAATATGTGTAGTGTGCCTCATTATGGACTATAGCTGCTTTATATGACTTAGCTCATCAGTTATAAGCTTGCGGATCTTCTCGTATCCTTTAGCCTTGACCTGATCCTTAGTCATATTGATTTGTGAGTACTTGTCGTAATAGTTGAGTTTTGCGTCATCAATCACAGACTTGATAGCCGCTGCGCCTTGGTTTTCAGCGAGTGAATCGAGGTATTCCTTGAACTCTTTCATAATCGAGTTCTTGTAGGTTCTGAAAGCATCGTATGCCTCGTCCCTGTATTCTCCAAGTTCAACCCAGTTATCATCCAATGCATCACCGTGTTCCTGGCTCTTGAAGTAGTATTTCTTACCCTCATTCTTGATCAGTCCAAAGATAAATCCCTTGACCCAAAAATCAAGAATATCCTCGTCGTTAGCCTTCTTAGGACTTAGGCTAAAGTCCTCGCGGTCCATTCGGGTAATGAGATTCGCATCGTAATGGCAATTCACATTGCACTTTTCGTATTCCTTCTCATAATCAGTTATTGACGAAATCGTGTAAGCGGGAACAACTCCGACCTGACGATAAATAATGACACGGTCGTTGACTCCTATGTTCGCGAAGTCAACATCCATAGTACCCGTGAGTTTATTCTTGAAGTAGCTGTCCTTGAACAGTCTGTTGCTCGCCTTGTCAGGAACGCCGATGAAGAAACTGTCCTGAGGGCGCTGCTTAGGCATATACCCGCGGTAATCATACCTGAATAGCGGCATAGATTTCTTGATGGCAAGATCAACGACACGGTCAAACTCTTCCTGAGACATTTTGTCCAGAATGGCATCGATGCCGGTTTCCCTCCAGACCCTCGCGGTATGGAGTCTCTTTGTATATTTCAGAATCTGATCCTCTATCTCATCATTGGAAAGGTCATTGAAGCCATATACCTTCCCTTCGAAACGCAGACCTCTGACGAAATCAGGAATCTGTATCTCATCAGGATTGATGACTATACCATTTACAGAATTCTGAGCCAAGTCAATCCGGAATGTGGCAGTAGCCTTGCCGACCTGATTCTGAATCCTTGCGAGTGACACGGCAAGTTTCCTGTTGACGGCCTTGAGACTTTCTGAGACAATGCCTATCTTGCGTTTAGCCTCATTGATAACACCAAGAATATTGTTGAAGACAGTTATAGCCGCGGTTCTGCGTACAATCTCGAGTCTGCACGATGCAAGCGCCCTTGTCGCCTCTGACACGTCGTTGGCAAGATCCTCAAGTTTGGATTTGGTCTTGAAGAACTTACTGTCATAATCGCTGAGGTCGGAGCAGGCGGTGTCAAGCGAAGACTGCAAACAAGGCTCTTTCGCAAGGAAATCCTCTTTCTCATCCGTCATTTCACTGAGGAAAATGTTGACCTGATCCTCAATGGCTTCAAGGACATTCTCACAGGTGGATACGCCACATTCCTGATTGATGTGTTCTATCAGCAGTTTACGCAGTTCTGTGCGTACCTTGGAGCAAAGCGCATTGATCTTTTCATTCACGACATCATCCTTGACACGGTTGAGATTGAGATTTGACTCGACCTCCGGTTTAGGATTCGCGAAGTCATTGACGGTCAGCTCATACTTCGGTGTCTTGTCGCAGATGTAGTCAATAACGTGGTCATAGTTATTGTTCTCGCGGATATTCACATTCGGATCGTCTATCCAGTTGTTGGCGATAAGGTTGGCGTCCTGACAACTGTTGAAGAAGCGGTCGATAAGATTCTTGGCCGCTTTGATGGAATAGATGTCGCTGAGATCCTTGCCACGGTAAAGAATCTCACAAACTCCCATACCGGCCGCCCACGCCTTCTTGTTTTCGATGTCCATCGCACCCTCGCGGATGTTCTTTTCAATATTATCGCTGACACTGGCGGAAGCACTGGACAACTCTCCTGCGGATGTCACAAGAGCGAGGCTTATCATCTCCGCAAGTTCATCTATGTGCGTATATGTGTCAAGATTGTTGTTCTTGTTGTCTATGAAGATAACCGAGTTGAACGGTCTCTCCTTGATCTCATACGCATTGTTTATGTACTCCAGCTTAATCGGCTTGCTTCCGATCCCGATGTGCATAAGGTAATCAAGGTCTTTGATAGCGCCAAAAGCATTTGGTGCGACCTTGGCCATCCCGGCATTGGACATCTGCTTGAACACATCAGGCAGAACCGCATATCCGGTAAGTTTACAATCCGGAGCCTCCTGGCGAAGAACATACGCCATATTGATGAATGTGCCACATCCAGTTCCTCCGCAGACCGAGAACACCAGATGGATTTCTGTCGCTGAACCAAGGAGCTCGTATTTGTCGTTGTTGATAATATGGGCGTTGGTAATCTGAGCCAGGACAGAATCGACCTTGCGCACAACTTCCTCGTAATTGACAGTGAACGCGAAACGGCCATTCGAACGCACCTGGCCCGCACCGAGATTCATTGATGTCAACGCATAGAGGTTCTCACTTGGAATCCACGAGAAATACTCTTTGTTGACATCATAGATTGGACGAGGCGAATTCACCAGGATCGGAAGCTGCTCGTTTGGATCGAGAGACACCTCCGCTCCTTGATTTGACAGAAGGTTTTTCTTGTAGGCTCCGCCATCTGTGTCAATTCCTAAGAATCCGATCATCGGAGGCACTTCACCATAAGTGTCGATAAACATCTTCTTGGTATGAAGAAGAGAGTTCATACCTGTTCCGCCGAGTCCGACATACAGGCAGCGTTTGATTTTTGTCGCCATAATATATTCTTTTTATGATATTTTCACTTTAGTTTTGACTCCGGTTGTCATATTCTGGATAACGTACTCATTGTGTACCTTCATTGTGCGGGCATCTGCCATATATTCCTTTGAGATACGGACCCGCACGCTGTTCTTGTCGCGAGGCTCGATGACAATATCAGAAGTCCACATAGGGTTGACATCATACAAAATCTTACCGGTGAATAATCTGCTGAGTCCGCTCTGCGAAGGTTTATCCTTGGTCAGGATAAGTTTGCGACTTCCACGCAAACGTTTCTGACTCATATAAGGAACAGGATCGCTTAATATTATTTTCCCCACACGGAATGTCGGGAAGAATATCGGCTTGAGGATAAGAAGCCAGACGAGAAGCGCCGCGACGAGGAATATCCCGATAAACATAAGACCTTCCGCAAGAGGGTTCATAATCTTGTTCTTTTCGGCCTCTATCTCCATAAGGGACGACTTCGGATTGTTGAATGTGTCAGCATCCATCTCGTTGATTCTCTCAAGCCCTCCGTCACTGACAGCCCTGAAGAACCAATGATGAACCTTATTCTCAGCGGCAGGATTGAAGACGAGTCCAACCTTGATTTTCTCAGTACAAGGTTCTACCGAAATCACATTATCCTCACATTTGATGCCGTCAACGAACACCTCCATCTCATCCTCCATAACAGGAAGCATCTTGCCGTTGTCGGTCTTTTTGAACAAGCCGAGACGCAAGGGTTCAGACATATAGTTCTTGGCGTCATCATTAAAATCAAACGCCATTTCCCGGCAAAGTGTGTCCGGGACATATTTTTTCCAAAGAAAATCCTTGTAAAAATTCTCTTTTCCCCACCTGGTAGCGGTATTCTTGTCGCTCTCCTTGTTACAAGCGCAAAGCAAAAGCGCAGGAAGCGCAAGAAGTATTATCAGTCGATTAGATGACATTGAATCTCACTGTTTTTTCGGGTTTGTTAATCATCTCACACGTGGTGAAAATGTCCAGAATCTGAGTCGTCGCATAGGGCATCTCATCCATACCCTCGGCAGGCTCGGCCTTAAAGAAGATCCGCACGTTCTCATCCACGGGCAGGGTTGACATCATTTGCGACTTGGACATTGAATATCTCGCCTTCACCGTCACCGTGTAATCCGAACGAAGTTCAACGACCTCGTCAAACTGAATATATTCGTTCTCGATAGAAAACAGATGGACCTTGTAACCAGAAGGAAGGTTTCCGTTTCCGCTTGGTGTGAACTTCAGCGTTATATCCTTTCCGTAGTCATCCCGAACATTGAATGCATAAGTCGCCTGAGGCACAAGGGCAAGAACAGACACTGTAGTTCCTCCCATTTGTGAAACATCCACGGGTTCGAATCTGCAAGGATCAATCTGCCGAAGCGTCGTAAGTCCCGCTTTCGCGGCATCCGTGAGCATAATGTAAAAACCGTATGCATCTTTCTGTTTCGCGATTTGACACCAGTCCCTAAGAAAAGCCTCATATTTGTCCTGATTGACATCACTCACGCCGTCGGTCATTAATTTAAGAATATCGACTTTGTCGGCGGAGAGGACATTGTCAACGCAATATTGGAGTGGAGCGTGCAAATCAGTCATTGTTGTCATACGGCCGCCGAAATCGAACAGCGGAAGAGAGTAATCCTTGATTTTCCGTATGATCGACTCCTTGCCTTCCGGGGTCGCATACTCACGCCAGGTTTCAAGAGCCTTATGCTGGAATGGAATGACAACGATTTCAGTACGCTCGTCAGAGAGTTGTCTGATGTCGTCAATCATCGATGTTTTCACCTTGTCCCAGATATTAGGACAGTCAGCAGCTTTGCCCTTCATAGAAAGAGTGACATCCCACAGATAGATCTGTCGGACATCCTTAACCTGCGAACTTTGCGCAAACGCACTCATCGCGGCGATCGCAGCTACAACGGTTAGAAAGAATTTTCTCATCAGATGAAAAATCTATATTGTTTGTATCAGTCTGCCAAATTAGTTACTCTTGTCATAATTACAACATTGCCAAATTTAGTGATTTATTTCTAATCTTCGCAGATATTTTGATTTTTTGTACGACAAATCCCCAGATGGGAGTACAAGTGCCCTGTGGGGATTTTGCAATAAAAAGGCAGGTCATCGTCTAACTTGATGCCTGCCTTCTTAAAAAACTATGTTAGATAAGTGCGTTACCTGAATATGTCATTCAGCACGGCGGCGAGGCGGAGGCCGGCGCGGAGGAGCTGCCGCTCGACGGTGGGGGTCCACTTGCTTACGTAGTCGTAGGAAAGCTTGGAGCCTACGGGGGTGGAGTCATAGACTACACGGCAGATCTCGTAGGTCTGCTCGGCCCAGGAGGCGGGATCGCCTTCGACGGTCTTTTTGTTCTCCTGCTTGCTGAAAGTGTCTATCTGATCTACCCATTCTGAATAGGTCCATTTGTGGGCGCTTTCCACAAGACCGGAATCCCAGACGGAGTGGATGTTGGTTCCGTTGCCGAAGTACTGGACCTGCCATCTGTTACCGCCAAGATCCGACTTATGTCCCATGTGCATCGGACAGTGCAGGTCTCCCATCAGGTGAACGAGAAACTTGAGGGATTGCGCCTGTTCCTCCTTGCTCAGTTTGCCGCTTTTGAGGGCCTCGATCTGGGCGTTGACCGCGCGGATCACATCTCCGTTCTCATTGAGAGGGGCCTCGGCGAAAGTCTGGTCGGCGTCTATGTTTCTATAGTGCCAAGTGCTTGTGTATCTGTACTCTGGAGTGTGGCTTGCGTTGTCCATCCAGTTGGCCCAATAGACGATCGACTTCCCGTCCAGGATGCGGGAAATCTGCTTCTTGGCCTTGTGGGTGAGATGTTTCTCCGCGACCGCGCAGGTGACATCGTGGCCTTTCTGGCCCCAGGAATAACCGTTGACAACGGACACAAACAGACCCACCGCCAGGCAGGCAAGTCTTAAATATTCATTTGGCTTTTTCATCTTGAAAATTCATTTATGCAAATATATTCGATTTGCGCTTAATTCGGCGCGCCGGGGAGGAAAAATTCCATTCCCGAATATGCAGATGCGACATATTCGGGAATATTCGTAATTTCGCGGGAATATGATCATAACTATCGCGCGGCAGTGCGGATGCGGGGCACTGGAGGTCGGGAATATCCTGGCAAAGCGCTATGGAATACCGCTTTACACAAGAAACTCGCTCCGGGAGGCGGCGAGGGGTCGAGGTTTACTATCCGGAATGGAGGACTTTTTCGAGGAAAGGCCGGTGGACGAGCTGATGTCGGCCATCACCTTTTCATTTGACCGTGATGACGTTCAGGAGAAATTCTGCGAGGCGTTCAGGGAAGTCGTCGGCGCGGAGGACTGCATTGTCATCGGGCGATGCGGAAACTTCATATTCAAAGACAGGAAGGATCTTGTGTCGGTCTTTCTTCACGGTGATGAGCGATCGCGTGTCGCTCACATAATGGCTTCCGAGGGGCGGTCAAGGCAGGACGCGGAGGATTTTGTCCGCGGGACTGACGAGAAAAGGGTCTCCTATCACAAGTTCTACACAGGGCTTGACTGGGGAAACGCTCCTGACTATGACATCTGCCTGGACGTGTGCAGGTTAGGTGCTGAGAAAGCTGCGGCGCTGATAGAGGAATATTGCGGGACGGTTAAACTTGTTTAGGATGAAGTACGTGATTCAGTTTCTGATCATAGCGGCCTTCTCGTTCGTGGGAGAGCTGCTCCATTGGTTCATACCGCTTCCGATTCCGGCCAGCATCTACGGGATCGTGCTGCTGTTTATCGCACTTGAATTGAAGTGGGTGAAGGTCAGCGACATCCGTGAGACCAGCGCGTTTCTGATCGCTGTGATGCCGATCATGTTCATCCCGGCGGCGGTCGGGCTGATGGCATCGTGGGGAGTGGTCAAGTCATCGCTGTTGGCGTATTCAATAGTCACCGTCGTGAGTACTTTTGTTGTGATGGGGATCGCCGGAGCGGTCACGCAGTTTGTCATAAGGAGAGGACGCGGAAATGGGAATGACTGAGATGTTCGAATCCTCCGTGTTTTTCGGAGTCTTCATCAGCCTGGCATCGTACACGTTCGGTGTGTGGCTGAAAAAGCGTACCGGCTGGGCGCTCGCCAATCCCCTGCTGGTCTCCATCGTGCTTGTGATCATCGCATTGTCGCTGTTCGGCGTGAGCTATGAGAGTTATGCCAGATGTGCCGGCATCATCAGCTACCTTCTTACTCCGGCGACGATCTGCCTCGCAGTCCCGCTTTACCAGCAGGTCGAGCTTCTCAAAAAAAACTGGAAGGCGGTGGTTTCAGGAATATGCGCGGGTGTGCTTTCGAGCCTTGTCTGCGTCCTGCTGCTCGCCTTGCTGTTCCGCTTCGACCACGCCGCCTACGTGACATTCCTTCCGAAATCCATCACGACGGCGATTGGAATCGGCGTCTCAGAAGAGCTTGGAGGCTATGTCTCCGTGTCGGTCGTGTCGATCATAATCACGGGCGTCCTGGGGAATATTTTCGCTGAGAAATTCCTTAAATTGATGCGTGTCAACGAGCCTATTGCCAAAGGTATAGCCATCGGAACAGCATCCCACGCCATCGGTACCGCGAAGGCTATGGAGATGGGTGCCGTGGAGGGTGCGATGAGCAGCCTGTCCATTGTCGTCAGCGGTGTCCTCACCGTTGCCGGAGCATCTGTCTTCGCATTGTTCTTATAGGGCTATTCCTTGAGCCTTGAGTCGATGATGATCGTGACCGGTCCGTCGTTCTGAAGGGTGACCTGCATATCGGCCCCGAAGACTCCCCTGCCCACCGGCTTTCCGAGAGCCTCTGACACAGCCTCGCAGTACTTCTCGTACAGAGGGACAGCCGTCTCGTGTCCCGCCGCCCGGATGTAGGACGGACGGTTTCCCTTTTTGGTTGAAGCCGTCAGCGTGAACTGGGAGACGGCCAGCACATCGCCGCCGACATCCAGCACACTGCGGTTCATCACGCCGTTCTCATCATCGAAAATCCTCAGCCCCACAGTCTTGCCCACGAGCCACCGCATCTCTTCATCAGTGTCCCCATTCTCCACTCCGACAAGCACAAGCAGCCCCTTCCCTATCGCCGAAACCTCCTTCCCGTCGATGCTGACAGACGCGTTCCGCACACGTTGTATCACAATTCTCATCTGCAATAAATATTATCCATCACGAAGGTAGAACTAATTTATGAATATAACAATGCGATTACATTTTCTTGACTCTGCGCAATCACCCTCTGCTTTCTCAATTTGCCACAATCGGATGAGGACACGAAAAAATTTCATAACTTGCGGCGCTTTTTAGGAGGATGGCTGACTGAGGCACGCAAAATGAGACGAAGAAGCATTTACAACAATATTCAAAGAAATGAATATGACAGACGCAAATGATAAACTTTGGAATGCCGACTACATCAAGGTAATGGCGACTAACTTCCTGCTTTACTTTGCATTCTATATTCTTACACCCTTGCTTCCGCTATACCTTAGCGAGCGTTTCGGAGCCACTAAGGATGTCATCGGGATCGTCCTTAGCGGGTACGTCCTCGCTTCCATTTTGGTACGTCCGTTCAGCGGGTATATTGTCGATAGTTTCTCCCGCAAGAAGGTGCTGATGGTTTGCCTGTCGCTGTTTTTCATTTGTTTCGCAGGGTACATCGCCGCCGGAACTTTGCTGATGTTCGCGATCTGCCGCACGATCCACGGACTTCCATTCGGAGCGGTGACCGTGGCGAACAGCACCTGCGCGATAGATGTCCTCCCTTCATCGAGGCGCAGCGAGGGTATCGGGCTTTACGGACTTAGCAATAACCTGGCGATGGCTTTCGCTCCAACCGTAGGAATATGGGTTCACGACA
The DNA here is from genome assembly GCA_964479325.1 of uncultured Muribaculaceae bacterium. GTDB lineage: Bacteria > Bacteroidota > Bacteroidia > Bacteroidales > UBA932 > Cryptobacteroides. The sequence goes on along the minus strand of CAYZKZ010000017.1, from coordinate 20,036 downwards.
CCCAGGGAGGCTATCAGGCTCTGTTCTGGATAGCGTTGGTTGTGGCGGGGATGGCGGTTCTGATCGCCTCCACAATCAAAATCCCGGCGAAAGAGATCATTAAGAATAAGGACAAAATCTCGCTTGACCGCTTCTTCCTCACCAGAGCGTGGCTGCTGGCCATCAACATCGCCCTGTTCGGTTTTTGTTGGGGAACACTCAACAACTATCTGGCGATCTACAGCAAGGAAGCCCTTGGCATCACAAGCGGCACCGGGACATATTTTGCGATACTCTCGTGCGGCCTGCTGCTTTCCCGCCTCCAGGGCAGCAAGTCTCTGCGAAAAGGTAAGCTCGTTCAAAACGCGATCGAGGGTATGTTCCTGTCGCTCATAGGATTCGTCATATTCGTGGCCATCCATCATCCTGTGGCCTATTACCTTTCAGCCATATTCATAGGTCTTGGCAACGGCCACCTTTATCCCGCCTTTCTGAATATGTTTGTCGATATCGCGCGCCACGACCAGCGCGGCACAGCCAACTCCAGCATACTCACTTCCTGGGACATCGGCTTCGGCGCAGGATGTCTGCTTGGCGGAGTAGTGGCTGAATATGTCGGCTACAATGCCGCCTTCTGGATGGTCGCCATCGACAATGCTTTCGCCGTGGCCCTGTTCCTCCTCGCCGGGCGCAAGTTCTTCATCGCCAGAAAACTTCACGACTAATCGGCCGCGATATTCATCAGGTAGAGGAGGGATTCTCGACGCTGACGTTGCGGCGGAATATTCATTGGCTGCCATTATTTTGCAGTTGCGGCTTTTATCTTTGCGATGTAATACTAATATAGGCATTCTATTATGAGACATTCAATAAGAACTGGTGTCGAATCAGACGGATGGGAGAAGAAGGTCAAGGCTTTGGAGGCGCTTCCGTACGACGAAAGGGCAGAAAGTTACCGCAATGAGGTACGAACGATTGAGAAGAAGATTCTCAAGCTGACCGGTGACCCGCTGAAGCTTTCGTCGAAGCCCTGGGAAAAGGACGAGAATAAGGCGCGGCGGGTTGAGCTTCTGCTTATGGACAGGGATTACTTCATCTCCAAATTGTTCGAGATGCACTGCTCTGATGCGGAGGTGAAGAGGTTGGAAAGCGTCAACGCGCACCTGTACGAACTCACTCAGGATATGTTCGGCAGGACCGGGAAACTGTACAGGAATCTGCTCGACTTACCAAAGGATGCCAAAGATGACGAACTCACCGTGGAAGGTACGCTGAGGTTCTGGGGAGACACGGCTCAGGACGTGCTTCATCTTGAGGACGATGAGTTCTACGGTTCGGATTTCACCAAGATGATCATCATCAATGCCCATCTTCAGAAGTACGTGAACGGCGACCTTGAAATCATCGGATGCAGTCCTTATTGGAGACCGGACTGCGGGCATAATTCATCAATGAGCGACAAGGAACTCGGCATTGAGAACTACCTCGATGACGGAGATTCCTGGGCGGAATCCTGGCTGTGGAATCCGAAATTCAAGCACATCTGCTTCTGCTATGCCACGCACGCGGTTGTCACCCATCAGAACTATCCGATCCCAGACTTGTTGAGAATGAACACATTCGAGGTGAAGGTGAACGCATCGTTCCAGCAGATAAGCGAGCAGGACGGTTCCCGCCTCTGGTGGTGGAGAAAATGTTCCGAGCGTGAGTTCATCGACAAGTTCCTTCACGAGGCCGCAAGCAGGCCTTCAGGCGAGAGCCTCGGAGAGTTCGTCTGGAGGCGAGGAATTGAATATTTCGACCTTGAGGAAGAAGAGTTTGATAAGGCCAGGAAGTGTAGTGAAGAGATCCTTGCGAAAATCAACGAGTCAGTCGCGACGATCAACTCCGACACCCAAAAGATCGTCAACGGACTCCCCGACTGCCGCCAGGACGACAGCCTTGTCGAAGACTTCCTGAAGGTCCTGCGGAACGCGCAACTGAAGTACGACAAATAGGATTTACCTCACCTGACAATTCGTGGCGGATAACACGCTGATTACCAACTAAAAGCGCATTGTCATAGTCTGAAATCCGGCACCAGGACGAGGCTTAAGACATTCATTCTGCGGGACTTAAGTGCCACGGCGAATCGTTATCAAAGCAAGGTTACCAATATTTGGTAACTTTGCAAATTAAATGGGGAAAATAGAGAGACGATGATATTCATTATTTCTTGGGATTGACTTGGAAGGTGAGACGCTTTAACTTTGCGATAAACTAAAACCGAAAGTAATGAGAAGAATAAGCAGAATCTTTAGGGAAGCAGCCGCTGTGGCGATGGTTGTCGCGTTTATGGTATCTTGTGGAAACAGCAAAGGCACGGAACCCGGCTCGGCGGACGCGGCAAGGCAACTAATGAAAGAACTCAAAGGAACTTACATTGAACTGTTCAGTGAAAACACACTTCTTAACGCCAGATGGGACTCGCTTTGGGTCGATGAATGTGCGAAGGCTGTCGGAAAGGAATCCGCACAGGCAACGGCATCTATGCTGAAATCATCTATGAGCGGAGACTTGACCGGAAATGCCGCGATCGAACGATTCGGAGACGGCTCCGACGGATGGAAGAACGGCTTTCAGTTCAACTGTGATTTTCAAGGAGGAGTAGAGAAGTTCGTCATAGACGGCAAAGGCCATATCTCAGGCCTTGACTCCGCCGGCAATGAGGTCTTCTCACACAAATACGCCTTCTCAAGCTACAATAAAGAATTGGATTTTACCATCTTCAAATCAGAAGACAACAACAACGACGAATTCGCTTACTTCGCCTTCAGATCAGACACCCCCGCACAGACACACCATATCGAGTTCAGATACGGAACCGATCCGGAGTCTCTGAATATGTTCTGTACCGGAAAATACGCCTATTGGATGGCCGCCGGTGTGCTTGAAGGTAATGAATCCGAGCAAGCCGAATCGATACGCCTGTTCGTGACTGAAAACACCAGTCAGAATAAGTAACGATTTTGGAAGCCACTGCCCTCAATAGCCCATCCAGCCACATCCATATTGATAGGTTCTATACCCACCAGGGCAGAAATAAAATGGGATTATTTGACACAACCATAGTGGCACTTAAGCTACGTATAATGAATATGTTAAGCCTTGTCCTGATGCCAATTTTCAGACCAGGACAAGGGCTCTATAATTGATAATCAACGTATTACCTGCCACGAAATCAAGGGAATTGTATCACTGCTTACCAAACAGAAAAACATAAAGCACAATCTGATGCACTGCCTTGCGATTTGTCTGTTTGCAGCCAGCCTGTGGTCACTTCGACAGGCTCAGTGACCGCAAGATCAGTGACTGGTTGGTGAGCCTGCCGAACCACAGCGACCGGTTGGTGAGCTGGTCGAACCATAAGGTCTCTGCCGGTCGCTTCGACACTTGACACCTTTGATGGCTTTACTCAGGGACACCGGCTTTGAGAGTCGGCAAGCCGGAGCCGTTCTGGACATAGTGGAATTCGCATTGGCGGCTGCCGTGATCCGAGGCGGCGTTCCAAGCTTTTATCGAAGCATTCATTCCGGCCGTCGCTGTGGACCACTTCACGGAAGTCCCATCCACAAAGATGGTGGATGATTCGCCGGAGCCTATGCCACTGACCGAATATTTGTCCCAGTAGCACGAAGCCATATTCAGAGTGCCATCATTATTGGAGCCGAGAATTCCGCCAACGTTGGATTTTCCGGTGATCTCTCCTGAAGAGTAGCAGGAGGTAATGTAGTTAGATTGGCTCTTCGACACTTTGCCAATTATGCCCCCGACAGAGCCTTCCCCGACTGCTTTCCCTACGAAGTAGCAAGAAATCAAATCAACATTGCCAGGTAAATATCCAGCTATTCCGCCCACATATAGACTTCCGTTGACACTCGCATCCGACCAGCAGGCTACGATCCTGCCACACGCTCCTGACTGATCATACATATACCCGACGATTCCTCCGATGTACCAGTTCCCAGACACGGTTCCTGAAGAATGGCTATTCAATATTTCCGCCTTGTATGACTCTCCTGCAATTCCACCAACTCTGTTGTCCATCCGCTTCTGATCCGATTTTACAGTTCCGCTGAACGAGCACCCGGAGATTTTCTTATAGTTACTTCCTGCTATGCCTCCAACATAACCTAATCCCTGAACTGTTCCACTGAATGAACAATCAATGATGTAACCCTCGTTTTTTCCAGCGATGCCTCCGACATTGCTGGAGCCGCTGATTCTCGCATTTGCCAATTTCAGGTTCTTTATGGTTCCCCCATTTAATCCGAACATACCTGAAGCACCCTCCGACTCATTTACCGCAAGATTCGATATGGTGTGCCCCTGCCCGTCGAACTGTCCTTTGAAGGAGCGATAGTTCATTGCATTGATGTTATACCCGACCGGAATCCAGTTCCCCTCTCCATCGCCGGCGCTGAGGGTGATGTCGGCATCAAGCACGCAGTTGGTCTTAAAATCCTTTCTGGCCTCCTCGTTCCATTTCATCAGTCCCGCCGCCGTCCTTACAGTGTAGGTGTTGGTGGCCTTGTCGTAGGTGTAGTCCGGGTTGGCGGCTCTGGTAGTGACGACGTAGTACTTGTAGGAATATTCGGAGAATGTCATCCCGTCAGTCGCCCTCAACCTTATGTCATAAGAGGTTTCAGCCTCCAGGCCGGTGATGGTGTGACTTGTGCCGGACACGGTTCCGGACACGTTCCAGCCAGAGGCGTCTGTCTTTTTGTAGCCGACCTCATAAGATGTGACTCCGTTGACCGGATTCCACTCTACCTTGATGTTGTCCGCTCCAGGAGTCGCTTTTGTAATTTCCGGAACGGCAAGCATCACATTCACCTCACAGGCAGCCGTGATTCCGCCGTCTTCGGTCGTGACGGTCACAGAAGTCGTCCCGGAACCGACTCCGCACACATTGCCGGACTCATCCACCGTGGCGATTTTCACATCTGCGCTTTTCCACGTCACTTTCTTGTTCACAGCATCCTCAGGGGTAACCGTTGCCGTCAAGTTTGTCGTCCCGCCTTTCACAATCGTGATGGAGGTCTTGTCCAGGGTCACCCCGGTCACCTCCTTTAACACAGTCACGGTGCAGATGGCTGTGTGGCCTCCGTCCTCGGTGGTCACGATGATAGCCGCGTCTCCTCCGGAAACCGCCGTAACCTTGCCTTCGGCATCCACGGTGGCGATCGAAGGATTATTGCTCGACCAGGACACTTTCTTGTTGGTCGCTCCCGTAGGCTCGACCGTGGCGGTGAGCGTCGCGAATTCGTCTTTTTTAAGCGTGAGCTCCGCCTTGTCCAGTCTCACGCCTGTCACGGGCACAGGCTTGGCCGTCACAGTCACCTTGCAGGAAGCGGTCTTGCCGCCGTCCTTGGTGGTCACTGTTACGGTGGTCTCTCCAGCCTTGACCGCAGTCACATTGCCATTCTCATCCACCGTCGCCACTTCCGTGGAGCCGCTTGTACAGGTGACGCTCTTGTCCGTGGCGTTCGCCGGAGCGACGGTCGCCTTGATCGGTGCGGATGTCCCCTCGACGAGGTACAATTCCTCCGGATCCACCTCGATCCCTGTCACCGCTACTGTGGCGGTGGACACGGTCACCTTGCAGGAGGCGGTCTTGCCGCCGTCCTTGGTGGTCACTGTTATGGTGGCCTCTCCGGCCTTCAAAGCCGTCACCTTGCCTTGGGCATCCACCGATGCCACATCCTTGGCGCTGCTTGACCAGGTGACGCTCTTGTCCGTGGCGTTCGCCGGAGCGACGGTCGCCGCCAAAGAGGCCGTCTCGCCCTCCGTCATCCCAATGGTCTGCCGGTCAAGGGTGACACCCGTGACCTTGATGGTGGTAGGAGCAGGCTCTTCTTTTTCATCCTTGCCGCACCCGGAGATCGCAAGGACAGCTAAGGCGAAGGCCATAAATGCGGATAATCGTCTTTTCATATTCATTGAATTTCGAAGTTTTATAAAGTATTTGTAATCAACTTTTGATGTTTCGCAAATATACTCCGGCCTACGATAAAAGAATATGGCAAAAGGAGCAATCCAAGCCTCTTTTGCCATATTTTTCAAAAAGTGCGGCCTACAGATTCAGGGAAGCCCTTAAGTCAGACAGAAAAATAAAATGGCAATTTTGGATATGTGCCAAAATTGCCATTTTCCTTTTTTCTGCCCGCACCAGCGGATCGGAGCTTCGGCGCTTCGACAAGCTCAGCGACCGAGATTCCTGTGGGTTACTGCGGTTCGTCGTACGACTGCGGGTAACGACGGAGCCGGTGCGCTTCGACGGTTGGTGAGCTGGTCGAACCACAGCGACCGAGGAACATCAGTTCACGACAATCTCGTCAATGAAGATGAAGGCGTGGTTGCGGTTCTTGGAGACATCATCGCGGACGGCCTTGTACTTGATGTAGCGGGCTTTAGCGTTGACGGCCGAACCTAACGTGTGAAGCAGGGCGCAGGAATCATTGTCCGGAATCTCCAGCAGACACACAACCGGATCGGAATAATTGACATCGTCCTCGGAGAAGCAAACCTCCGTCCTGACCGGGAATCCAACCTCGGCGGAAGTGTGGGAAAGGAACGTGGCTCCGACATAATGAATATCCTTGACCACCCCAAGATCAATCGTCACATCCACATCGCACAGGAATCCCTGCCAACGGTTGTCCTTGTAGAACCACCCACCTAAATTACCGTCAACCAAGGCATTGTCACCCCCGGCAGGATAACTTCCTGAATATTTCTGACCGTTGTAGGTGATTTTGGCTCCGGCGGCAAGGTGCGCAAGAGGCTTTAGGGACTCAGGCCGAGGGCCGATCTCGTTCTTAAGGTCGAAGGCATTGTAGCCTTGCGAACGCAACGCCTCCGCAAGTCTCACAGCGTTCTCCTTGAAACGAGTATAGTCCTTGCTCCCGGCAGGACTCCAACCAATCTCAGCTATGGCGAAAGCCCGCGGATAGAGCAGGTACTCCATATACTCCCCTGTCGGCACGTACTCCGACCAAAGGTTCGCCTGAAGACCGAGGATATGGGTAATATATTCATCATCAATGCCGTCCGTCGGATTAAAGGAATAGACCTGCTCCAACGGCCGGTAGCCGCTGAACGACTTCGGCTGAGAGAACGGAGCGTCCTGACTGGAATCGAAGTAGCAGTACTCGCCCGGTGACATAATCACATCGTGTCCCATAGACGCAGCGGTGACACCACCTTTCGTCCCTCTCCAGAACATCACAGCCGCACCTTCGGCCAAGCCACCGTCGATAATCTCGTCCCATCCGATCGCCCGCCTGCCCTTTGACTCAAGGAAACGGGTCACCCTGTTCACAAGGTAACTCTGAAGCTCATCCACATCCTTCAGCCCCTCGATCTCCATCCGGTGCTTACAGTCCGGACACTCCTTCCAGTTGCGCTTAGAAGCCTCGTCGCCCCCGATATGAATATATTGATAAGGGAACATTTCGATGACCTCGCTGAGAATTGCCTCGAACATTTTGAAAGTCAGATCATTGCCAGGACAGAGGTCACCGGAGATCCTGTGTTCCTTGCCGTCCGGACTGAGGCAGGCCAGTTCTGGGTATGCCGCCAGTACCTCACCGGAATGCCCAGGAAGCTCGATCTCGGGGATGATGTTGATGTGCCTTTCACCGGCATATTCAACAATCTCACGGACATCAGCCTTGGTCAGGTAGCCTCCGGAAGCGAGCGGAGAGCCTTCGGTGGAATATTCCTTGCCACCGGCAATCCATTCCTCGTAGTTCTTCCCAACCCTCCAGGCTGACTTGCGGGTCAATTCCGGGAACGCGTCGATCTGGACCCTCCATCCCGCATCGTCAGTCAAGTGCAGATGCAGGGTACTCATCTTGAGCATCGACATCACATCCAACTGCTTCAGGATAAAGTCTTTGTCCCGGAAATTTCTGGAAATGTCCAGCATCAGTCCTCTATGGCGGAAACGAGGATAGTCCAGAATCGAGCAGTAAGCCAGCGAGGAATCCTTGTCCACCATCATCCGCAGACTCGTCCTCGCGCGGAAAACTCCGGTCCCGGAAGCAGCGAATATGTCAATGCCCTTCTTCCCCACAACAAGTTTGTAAGCCTCTTCCACAGCGAACTGCGGAAGATTCAACGCCTTGATTTCCTTGAGGAAACGCTTGTCGCCAAGATGAATGCGGACATCACCTCCGTCAGCCTTGGGAGAGTACGTCCCGTTCTGAGTCTCATACCTGACAGGAACAGGGATGATGTCCTCCGGACCTGAAAAAGCCGCCGACGACTCCAGAGCGGCCACCAGCGACACAAAAATCAAAAATATTCTTTTCATAAGCGAGGAATCGGCATTACCTGTCAATCAGGACGCTTTTGATCTTTTTGAATATGTCAGTGTTGTCCATCACCCCGCCGAACCTCCAGGATGAAGCCCCGTAGGCGTAGAGAATCACAGGAGCGGCCGTGTGGCTGGTGACCGAATAGTTCACCGTGACACCGCTCTCCCCTTTCGTGAAGTCCTTGCTTCCCGGAACGAGTGTGACACCGCCGGTCTCGTGGTCAGCTGCGACGATCACGAGTGTCCCCTTGTGCGTGTCAGCATAGTCAAAGGCCGAGTTGACCAGTTTGTCGAACTCCTCCATCCACCAAAGCACCATCTCGGTGTTGTTGGCGTGGGCGGCGTGGTCAATGTGCGATCCCTCGATCATAGCGAAGAATCCCTTCTTGTTCTTTTCCAAAATCTCGTAGGTGTGACCGGCCAGGTCTCCGAGAAGATCCGAATTGAGTTCGGCCTCCTCAATCTGCTTGCTGTTGTCCAATAGTCCGAGCACAGGCGTGGTCCAGGTAGAGTAGAACTCCTCCGGGGTCTTAACATAAGTGAAGCCTTCCGAAACAGCCTTATCCAAGAGGTTCACATCCGTGTATTTCTCTGAGGTGAAGTACTTTCTGCCGCCTCCGACGATCACGTCCGGCCTGAATGCGATCAGATCCTCGGCTATGTCCTTCCTGTCCTGACGGTTCTTGACGTGGGCATAAAACGCTCCCGGAGTAGCGTCCAGAACGTAGGAAGTGACCACGATGCCGGTTGAAAGCCCCTTGTCCTTGGCAAGTTCGGCGATGCTGGATGGCTTCGAGCCGTCAGGCAGCATTCCGAGCATACTGTTGTTGGTCTTGTGACCTGTGGCCATAGCCGTGGCGGAGGCGGCCGAGTCCGTTGTCCGGCTGTTGCCTGAATACGTCTTCACAACAGCGGAGTACTGGGCGCGGTCAAAACAGGTCGGCTCATAGTTCTGGTTGATCATCCAGGCAGCTGTGGCCCCGAGACCCATTCCGTCACCGATGATCAGGATCACATTCTTGACTTTCTCGTTCTTTGGAGCCTTGTCCTTCGCCACAGACGGTGCGGCGCACAAAGCAGCCAAAACAATTAATGTTACTACTTTTCTCATTTCGTGATTATTAATATTCAAATACTTACGCAAGAACAAGGAACACGCACGGCCTCTTGCCGATCGTGAGTTTGGTCTTTTTCCACTCTCTGACCTCTTTCGTGAGGATGGTCTCCTCTGGCAGCGTGATGTCAGCGGCGACGCAAAGCCTGGTCTTGGGCTGGAGTGTCGCCAACAGATCGGCCATCATCGAGTCGTTGCGGTAAGGGGTCTCGATGAAAATCTCCGTCTGATTCAACTGGGAGGATCTTTTCTCAATGTCCCTGATGGCCTTGCGGCGCTCGTCAGTCTTGGCCGGAAGGTAGCCGCAGAAAGCGAAGCTCTGTCCGTTGAGTCCCGATCCCATCAGAGCGAGCATCAGCGACGACGGCCCGACCATCGGCACGACCTGTATTCCTTGAATATGACAGAGCGCCACCAGCTGCGCCCCCGGATCGGCCACGGCCGGGAGTCCGGCCTCGGAGATCAGCCCGACATCTGTCGGAGACCCGTCCGGATCGGAGAACATAGAAAGGAGCGCCTCGACCTCAGCTGGTTTGGTGTGTTCGTTCAGTTCCCTGAGTTCCAGTTCAGCGATGTGTCCCTTCAGCCCGGCGGCCGAGAGGTAGCGGCGCACGGTGCGGGCCTCCTCGACGACATATTTCCGGATGCTTCTCAGGCGCTCCAGCACGGGAGCCGGAATGACCTGCGAAGGATCATATTCCCCAAGAGGGGAAGGTATGAGGTACAATTTTCCTTTTGACATAGAAGGCAAAGTTACAAATTCCTTTTGACATTGAGGAGGAATCGTTACAATAACCTGCCTCAAAGGCGGCCGAAACGGCAGAGGCGGTGAATTATTTCCGTTAGTGGAGGATTTTGCCTAACTTCGCAATATGAATTATTTCAATAATATGAGTTACGACGGGATAATAGAATTGGAGGGAATGGAGTTCCACGCATTCCACGGATGTCTGGAAAAAGAGAGGAAGGAGGGCAACACTTTCGTGGTGGATTTCTATGCCGAGACAGAGCTGAAGAAGGCGGTCAAAAGCGACGATCTCAAGGACACCATAGATTATGGCCGGGTCTATGACATCATTGCTGAGCAGATGGCCGTTCCTTCAAACCTGCTGGAGAATGTTGCGGGGAGGATTCTGGACGCTGTCCGAAAGGAGTTCAAGGAGATCCTGCTCTTGAAGATCAGGGTTTCCAAGAAGAATCCGCCAGTGAATGGGGCTTGCGAATGGTCCAGGGTGACTGTAACCTGTGGTGACTCAATCTTTAGACAATAATATGACTATCGCGTTTCTGACACTCGGCTGCAAGCTGAACTATGCCGAGACCTCGACTTACGAGAGAGGGTTCGTGAAGAATGGACTTGAGGTTGTTCCGTGGGAGGACAAGGCCGATGTCTATCTGGTCAACACCTGCTCTGTTACGGAGAGGGCCGAGAAGAAGTGCCGCAACGTCATCCGCAAGGCGCACAGGGTCTCCCCGGATGCGAGAATCATTGTGACCGGCTGCTACGCCGAACTTCGCCGGGACGACCTTTTGGCCATCGAAGGGGTCTCGCTCGTGTTCGGGGCCAAGGAGAAGTCTCGGGTAGTGCCGGAGACGATGGAACTTTTACAAAAATCTTCGGAAAGTGGGAATGACACCGCCGCAAGGGTGACGGGCTCTTCGACAAGCTCAGAGACCGTCACAAGTCCAGAAACTGTCACAAGTTCAGGAGCTGTCACAAGTTCAGGAGCTGTCAATGTCAATTCCGCAGTTGAACATATTTCTAAAGAAAAGACATTAAGAAGAAGCGCCGCGGCGGAGTACAAGGAGATCTCGAAGGAGACGATGGCGGCGTTCTCATCGGAGGAAAGGACACGGTCTTTTCTGAAGGTGCAGGACGGATGCAACAACTTCTGCGCCTACTGCACAGTGCCTTACGCAAGAGGCAACTCCAGAAATATTCCTATTTCGGAGGTTCTGGAGCAGGCGCGTAAGATAGCCGCATCCGGAATCAAGGAGGTGGTCATCACCGGGGTGAACACCGGGGACTTCGGCAGGACCACCGGCGAGAGTTTCCTCGACCTTCTGAAACGGCTCAATGACATCGATGGAATCGAACGTTACCGCATCTCCTCGATCGAGCCGAACCTCATCACCGAGGACATCATCGACTGGATAGCCTCAGGCACAAAGTTCCAGCCGCACTTTCATATTCCCCTGCAATCAGGGTCGGACACGATTCTCAAAAGGGTCGGACGGCGCTACACGACGGACTTTTTCGCCGACAGGATTGACTTCATCCGCTCCAGGATGGATCCTCGCGAGGATGACACGACCAAGCCTTACGTGTTCTTCGGCATCGATGTAATCGCCGGGCTGCCCGGAGAGACGGACGAACTGTTCGAGGAAACATACTCATTTCTCAGAGACCGTGTCAAACCGGCTTTCATCCACGTGTTCCCGTACTCTAAAAGGCCGGGAACGGTAGCGGCAGGCTGGAAAGACCAGGTCAAGGATTCCGTCAAGACGGAGCGGGTGGCGAGGCTGGAGGCTTTATGCGCGGAACTACATTCGGAGTTCATAGAACGGAACAGGGGACGGAAGTCGCAGGTGCTGTGGGAGTCGGACGTGAAGGACGGGCTTATGGGCGGCTACACAGGCAATTACATAAGGGTCGAAAGGCCTTATGACCCGACGTTGGTGAACACCGTCGAAGAAATCACGATCTGACGGCGGCACACACAAACCACAATCAAGAAAAATAGAGTTAATGAATATTATGAATAAGGCACGGCTGACATTTCTTGGGACGGGAACCTCGCAGGGAGTTCCCATCATAGGATGCAAATGCGATGTCTGCAGATCCGAGGACATCAAGGACAAAAGATTTCGCTCTTCTGTGTTCGTTGAATATGAAGGGCTTAACATCCTCGTTGACGCAGGTCCTGATTTCAGGATGCAGATGCTTGCCCACGACATCAGCCATCTGGACGCTATCCTGCTGACCCACAATCACAAGGATCACACCGGGGGGCTGGACGACGTGCGCTCGCTGAACTACATCGACAAGCGGTCCGCGGAGATCTACTGCGAGCGGAATGTCCTCGATGACCTGATCAGGGAATATCCCTACGTCTTCGCCTTCCCGAAATACCCTGGAGCGCCCGAATGGCATCTGCACACAATAGACGAGAATCCGTTTCTCGTCTATCCGAACGCCAAGGACAGGGAACTCGTCTGGGTACACGATGTGGGCTACCACTATATGCTCCCTGACGGGACGCTGATCCCGACAGGGAGCAAGCTGGAGGACATCATCGACGAGGCGGACCAGCCGTCGCGCGCCCGCTCGACCGGAGGGGTGGAGATTATCCCGATCCGGGGGCTTCACGACAAGCTGCCGGTTCTTGGATTCCGTTTCGGGGACATTGCCTACATCACCGATATGAGCTATATTCCTGAAAGTGAGTTCGCCAAGTTGAAGGGGCTCAGGCACGTCACGCTCAACACGGTGAGCTACAAAAAGCACCATTCGCATTTCAGCCTTGACGAGGCGCTTGAGATGGCCGACAGAATCGGGGCGGAGAACACTTGGCTTACACATCTTTCCCACACTTTTCCTCGCCACGGGCAGTTCACCAAGGAGATTGAGGGGCTTTGCCGCGAGCGTCACATCCGCTCCGTCGTCCGCCCGGCCTACGACGGGCTGGTCATTGAATAGGACTTTGCTATTGCTTTTGGCAGGGGCGCTTCGACATTTCGGCACTTCGACACTTCGACAAGCTCAGTGACCGCAGTGACCAGAATGGCGAAGCAACTTGAATAAATCGAAGCGAACGCAATTAGAAAGACCTTCATTTGATCCTAATCGACCGGTCGCTGAGCTTGTCGAAGCGAGCTTGTCGAAGCGAGCCTGTCGAACCATAAGATCTCTGCCGGTCGCTTCGACACTTGACTCCTTTGATGGCTTTACTCAGGGGCGCCGGCTTTGAGAGTCGGCAGGTTGGAGCCGTTCTGGACATAGTGGAATTCGCATTGGCGGCTGCCGTGATCCGAAGCGGCGTTCCAGGTCTTTATCGAGGCATTCATCCCGGCCGTTGCCGTTGACCATTTCACTGAAGTCCCATCCACAAAGATGGTGGATGATTCGCCGGAGCCTGTGCCGCTGCCCGAATATTTGCCCCAGTAGCACGAAGTCATCTTCAAAACATCCTCATAATGGACGCCGACAATTCCGCCAACGAGGGGCTTTCCGGTGATTTCTCCTGAAAAGTAGCAAGAGGTAATGTAGCTATATTGGCAAGACTCCGGAACTACGCCAACTATGCCTCCGGCATCGAGCCCACCAACTACTTTTCCAATGAAATAGCAGGAAATCACGTCAGTATAAGATTTACAAGAACCAGCGATGCCACCCAGACTGGAATTTCCGCTGACGCTCGCGTCTGACCAGCAGGCTACGGTTCTGGTCCACGACCCTGTCATACCATACATTGACCCGACGATTCCCCCGATGTTCCTGTCTCCAGAGACAGTTCCGGAAGAATGGCTATTCAGTATTTTTCCATTGTAGGGTGACTCTCCTGCGATTCCACCGACTGAACCTCCCGTTTCTGATTTTACAGTTCCGTTAAATGAGCATCCGGAGATTGTTCCAAAGTTACATCCTGCTATTCCGCCAACTTCACTTCCTGCCCCCAGAACTGTTCCGCTGAATGAGCAGTCAATGATGGTGCCGTCATTTCTTCCTGAAATACCCCCGCAATTATTAGCGTCAGTTGTTATGCTCGCATTCTCCAAATTCAGGTTCATTACGGTTCCTTTATTGTATCCGAATAGGCCTCCGGTTACCATCTGCGCTTTCGAAGTGACGTTTCTTATGGTGTGTCCTTGCCCATCGAAGCGTCCTCTATAGGGTCTGTAATCAACTGCATCGGAATAATATCCGACCGGAATCCAGTTGCCCTCTCCATCGCCGGCGCTGAGGGTGATGTCGGCATCAAGCACGCAGTTGGTCTTAAGATTCTTTCTGGCCTCCTCGTTCCATTTCATCAGCCCGGCCGCCGTCCTTACAGTGTAGGTGTTGGTGGCCTTGTCGTAGGTGTAGTCCTGGTTGCCGGCCGCGGTTGTGACGACATAGTTCTTATAGGAATAGTCGGAGAAGGCCGAACCGTCAGTCGCCCTCACCCTTATGTCATAAGAGGTTTCAGCCTCCAGGCCGGTGATGGAGTGACTTGTGCCGGACATAGTGCCGGACACGTTCCAGTCAGAGGCGACTGTCTTCTTGTAGCCCACCTCATAAGATGTGGCTCCGCTAACAGAATTCCAGTCCACCTTGATGTTGTCCTCGCCTGCGACCGCGTTCGTGATCTCCGGACGGGCAAGTGTCACCCTCACCTCGCAGGCGGCCGTGAATCCTCCGTCTTCGGTCGTGACAGTCACTGAGGTCGTTCCGAAACCGACTCCGAGCACATTGCCGGACTCATCCACCGTGGCAATCTTCTCGTCTGAGCTTTTCCACGTCACATTCTTGTCCGCCGCGGCGTAAGGTGTGACGGTGGCCGTCAATTTGGCCGTCCCGCCTTTCACAATCGTGATGGAGGTCTTGTCCAGGGTCACCCCGGTCACTTCCTTTAACACGGTCACGGTGCAGGTGGCGGTGTGGCCTCCGTCCTCGGTTGTCACGATGATCGCCGCCTCTCCACTGGAAACCGCCGTCACCTTGCCTTCGGCATCCACGGTGGCGATCGAAGCGTCGTTGCTCGACCAGGACACTTTCTTGTTGGTCGCTCCCGTAGGCTCGACCGTGGCGGTGAGAGTTGCAGATTCGCCTTTTTTCAGCGTGAGTTCCGTCTTGTCCAGTCTCACGCCTGTCACGGGCACAGGCTTGGCCGTCACCGTCACCTTGCAGACAGCGGTCTTGCCGCCGTCCTTGGTGGTTACTGTTACGGTGGTCTCTACGGCCTTGACCGCCGTCACATTACCATTCTCATCCACCGTCGCCACTTCCGTGGAGCCGCTTGTCCAGGTTACGCTCTTGTCCGTTGCGTTCGCCGGAGCGACGGTCGCCTTGATCGGTGCGGATGTCCCCTCGACGAGGTACAATTCCTCCGGATCCACCTCGATCCCTGTCACCGCTACTGTGGCGGTGGACACGGTCACCTTGCAGGAGGCGGTCTTGCCGCCGTCCTTGGTGGTCACTGTTATGGTGGCCTCTCCGGCCTTCAAAGCCGTCACCTTGCCTTGGGCATCCACCGATGCCACATCCTTGGCGCTGCTTGACCAGGTGACGCTCTTGTCCGTGGCGTTCGCCGGAGCGACGGTCGCCGCCAAAGAGGCCGTCTCGCCCTCCGTCATCCCAATGGTCTGCCGGTCAAGGGTGACACCCGTGACCTTGATGGTGGTAGGAGCAGGCTCTTCTTTTTCATCCTTGCCGCACCCGGAGATCGCAAGGACAGCTAAGGCGAAGGCCATAAATGCGGATAATCGTCTTTTCATATTCATTGAATTTCGAAGTTATGTAAACAGTTTGTGAATAATTCTCAGTCAAATTCAAATTGCTTCTAAATCAGCTTTCTGATGATTAGCAAAGATACTTTGGCCTGAGATAAAAGAATATGGCAAAAGGGGCAATCCAAGCCTCTTTTGCCATATTTTTCAAAAAAGTGCGGCCTTCAGATTCGGGAAAGGCCTTAAATCTGTTTGCAGACAACCTGTGGTCACTTCGACAGGCTCAGTGACCGAGATTCCAGTGGTAACAGCGCCTCGACGGTTGGTGAGCCTGCCGAACCACCGTGACAGCGCTTCGACGGTTGGTGAGCTTGTCGAACCACAGTGACCGCGCTTCGACAGGCTCAGTGACCGGAATCAGTTCACGACGATCTCGTCGATGAAGATGAAGGAAGATCGATTGTCGCATCCACGTCGCACAGGAAGCCCTGCCAACGGTTTGAAGAAACGCCTCACCCGATTCCGCACAAAGACAAGCGCGGACGGGTGAAGCGATGGGTAAACGTTGATTATCTGTGTCGTATTATTTTACGACCTTTACAGTCACGGTCTTGCTGATGGTGTATTTCCCATCAGGACTGGTATATGTTAAAGTGAATTTTTCAGAGTCACCTTCCTTGGCAGAACTGGCAGGAGCAAATCCAAACACGTAACCAGGGGCAGAGAAGTTCTCTTTCTCTAACAATGCATAAAGAACAGTCTGGCTTAAGTAAACGTCAGTAGTCAAGCACTTGAACTCAATGTTATCCTTATCCACAAGAAGAAGATTCTTCTTTCCATCACTTGGACAGAAGTACTCGTCATAATAAAAAGCACGGCCAACTCTCACAGTGAGTACATCGGGCATCTCGTCTCGGATTCCGGCTTCAGTCACTCTGACGAAGCAAGGTTTTGCCTCCGGCTCAGGGTCTTTGTTGTCATCCTTCTTGCAAGATGACGAAACGGTGGCCAGCATAAGTGCCGCGGCCGCTGCGAAAAACATCTTCCGCAATGTGTTTGCTTTAGTAAACATAGTTGAAAACTTAAAAAAATCTTTTAGTTAAAAACAATTCGTCTGCCACACTTCAGGCAGGTTCCTACAGTCGCAAAGTTATGGGGAAAAAGTCCAAAACAATACGGCAAAAAGGGCAATCTGAACTCCTTTTGCCATATTTTAGAGAAATACAGCGCTCATCAGACAAATCACGGCCGATCCGAATTTCAGTTAGTGGAGGCTTTTGCCTAACTTCGCAGAAGAATATTCAGGAATATGAGTTACGACGGAATAATAGAATTGGAGGGAATGGTGTTCCACGCATTCCACGGATGTCTGGAAAGAGAGCGGAAGGAAGGGAACACTTTCGTGGTGGATTTCTATGCCGAGACCTCGACTTACGAGAGAGGGTTTGTGAAGAATGGACTTTGCTATTGCTTTTGGCAGGGGCGCTTCGACATTTCGGCACTTCGACACTTCGGCACTTCGACAAGCTCAGTGACCGAAGCGACCGAAGCGACCGAAGCGACCACAGTGGCGAAGCAACTTGAATAAATCGAAGCGAACGCAATTAGTAAGACTCTCATTTGATCCTAATCGACCGGTCGCTGCGGTCACTGAGCTTGTCGAAGTGTCGAAGCGAGCCTGTCGAAGCGACCGCGAATGTCAAGAATGATAAACAGGCACATCGCCGTCATCGATGAGTTGGCGTAGAATCTCCAGAAAATCAGGCGAGTACTCCTTCGACGGATTCCCGAATTCGGAGACTATTTCCTCAATGGAATATTCACCGTCCTTTCCATTAATATATTCAATCAGTTTTTGCCGTGTACTCTGCTGAAGCGTCCGCACCGGCGCGGCTGTACGGCGGGCGCGGCAGATGTCGCAGGTTCCGCAGTCTGTGGTCTCGGTCTGGCCGAAATAGCGGAGGAGGTAGCGGGAACGGCACTCCGAGGTCTCGCTGACATATTCAAGCATCGCCTCGCTCCGAGAGTGGAAAGTCTCCTTTAGCATCGCATAGCGGGACGGCATCAGATTGACGTTGCCGGGACGCAGCCGGTCGTGATGAAGGAACACCACATCCGAATGATCGGTAGGCACATAACTTATGACGTGGGCGATGGACAGGCCGTAAAGCGACTGCCGCAGCTGCGGAACGGTCTGCCCCGCGCGACGGGCGACATATTCCTCGTCAATCTGCTGAAGGAATGAGAATATGCCTGTGTAGCTCCGCATCAGAGCCTCAAGCACAGCCGCCTGCCCGCTATCGGCCAAATCAATGTCATAGAGGGATTTCCTATCGACGTTGATACGCACCTTCGTCGGAATGTCGATTTCCTCCGAATAAGTCAGATGATCCGTCCGCTCAAGATACTTCAAGGCGTGGAAAACCGGAGATCTCTGCAAGGAGAAGCGCTTGCAGAAATCCTCGATCTTGAACTTCAGCTGCCGCCCCATTCCTGTGTCGTAGGGAATCTCGAAGAAAATGTGCAGTTTCTGATAGATGTCCTCGATATATTCAAGGGAAGGGAACGAGACATCCTCGATCTGCTTCGCGCGCCGCACATCCACTCCGTTCCAAAGCTGCACCGCATAGGACCGCTTGCCGTCCCGCCCCGCGCGCCCGGCCTCCTGGAAGTACGCCTCCGGGCTGTCCGGCAGGTCGTAGTGAACCACGAAGCGCACGTCAGGCTTGTCAATTCCCATTCCGAAGGCGTTTGTGCACACCATCACCCTGATCGCCCCGCTCTTCCAGGCAGCCTGACGCTCCGCCCTTGTCTGGCCGCCCAGCCCCGCGTGGTAGAAGGAAGCCGAGACCCTCTGGGACTGGAGGAAGGAGGAAAGTTCCTCACATTTGCGGCGGTTGCGGGCATAGACGATTCCAGTCCCTGGCACGCCGTTGCAGATGTTCAGAATCTGTGAATATTTGTCCTCCACCTCCCTGACGATGTAGCTGAGGTTCGGACGCTCGAAGCCGCTCTTGAGCAACAGTTTCTCCTTGAAGCCGAGGCGCTCCATTATGTCCTGCGCCACTGTCGGAGTGGCGGTCGCCGTCAGCGCTATGACAGGAGCGTCAACCCTTTCCCTCAGTTCGCCGATCTTCAGGTAGTCAGGTCTGAAGTCGTAGCCCCACTGAGAGATGCAGTGAGCCTCGTCTATAACGATGAAGCTGATGTCAAGGACATCAAGATAGGACTGGAACAGTTGTGTGCCAAGCCTTTCAGGAGACAGGTAAAGGAACTTGAAATCCCCGTAGGCCGCGTTGTTCAACGCCAGATCCACCTCTCTCCTTGTCAGACCGGCGTGGACGGCGATGGCGCGCACTCCCCTGTCGTTCAGATTCTGCACCTGATCTTTCATCAGGGCTATCAATGGGGTTATGACAAGGGTGATCCCGTCCCTCATCAGTCCGGGGACCTGAAAACAGACTGACTTGCCTCCGCCGGTCGGCATAATGGCCAGCACATCCTTCCCCTCAAGGGCGGCAGTGATGATCTCCTCCTGCATCGGACGGAAGCCATCATAGCCCCAATATTCTTTCAACACTTCTGACGGTGACATATTCAAAAAAAATCGCTAAACCGTTTTATTACAATCTTTTGCGACGAACACTGGCAAAATATTTGCAGAGTTGCATCGCCGGTGTGACAAATGTACGAAATATTCGCTTACACATTTGAGTAATGTATAAAAATTCCGTAAATTTGCCGCGCTTAAAATTGAAGGAATAAGTTTAACTTTATAAAACACATTTTACTATGCCTAAGATGGATTTAAGCAAGTACGGAATCAAGAATGTGAAGGAAGTCCTTTACAATCCGACTTACGAAGTTCTCTACAACGAGGAGACAAAGCCTGAGCTGGAAGGCTACGAGAAAGGTCAGGTGACCGAACTCGGAGCAATCAATGTGATGACCGGTATCTACACCGGACGTTCTCCTAAGGATAAGTACATCGTTATGGACAAGAACTCAAAGGACACCGTTTGGTGGAACACCCCTGAGTACCCTAACGACAACCATCCGATGACAGAGAAGACCTGGAAGGTCGTAAGGAAGACCGCTCAGCAGGAGCTCTCCGGAAAGAGGCTTTTCGTTGTCGATGGCTTCTGCGGAACC
>CAYZKZ010000016.1:0-39339 GCA_964479325.1 uncultured Muribaculaceae bacterium | reverse complement strand
CGCTCCTCGCCCCTTACTGCGAGGTCTGCTTCAAGATGAAGGGTCCTGCCTTCCTGAACAAGGCCCAGTGGCTCGTCAACGGATTCTACGAGGATCTCAACAAGCACGGAGTCGGCGCGTTCTCGGAACTCTACGACGGAGACCCGCCTCACGAGCCTCACGGAGCGATTTCCTCCGCATTGAGCACGGCCGCGTTGCTGGAGGTCGAGTACCTGAAGAACAAATACAAAGAGGAGTAGGAATATGAGAGTTTTGATGTTCGGATGGGAGTTTCCTCCCCACATCGCCGGCGGACTGGGAACGGCCTGCTACGGAATAGTCAAGGGACTGGCCTACAACGGAGTTGAGACCCTGTTCGTGATGCCGTCCGCCTCCGGTGACGAAGACCAGAGCGCCGCAAGGATCATCAACGCCAGCGATGTCGCCGTCGAGTCTGTCGGCTCGACCGTGGACGAGTTCCTGGACAAGGTGAGATTCGTGCGGGTCGGTTCGAATATGATCCCTTATGTCGATCCCGAGGAGTTCCGCGAGATGGTCGAGTCGGAGCGCAGGCTTCAGAGCGAGAATCTCACGAAATGCATCGGTGGAAAGTACCGTTTCTCAGGCCGCTACGGCGCCAATCTTATGGAGGAGGTCGCCCGCTACGCTATGGTGGGAGGCACGATCGCTATGGAACACAAGGATGAGTTCGACATCATCCACGCCCACGACTGGCTGACCTATCTGGCCGGAATCGCCGCCAAGGAACTGACAGGCAAGCCTCTGGTTGTCCACGTGCACGCAACGTCGTTCGACCGCGGCACGGAGGACCAGATCGACAGCCGCGTCTATGACATAGAGAAGAGGGGTATGCTGGCCGCCGACAAGGTGATAGCCGTCAGCGACCTCACCAGAAACATTGTCATCAACAAGTACGGAATCGCTCCGGAGAAGGTGGTGACGGTCCACAACGCCGTCGATTTCAGCGGCCGCGAGAATGTCAAGGTCGAAAGGGGAGTGCGCGACAAGGTCGTCACCTTCCTCGGCAGAATCACCTTCCAGAAGGGTCCTGAATATTTCATCGAGGCCGCCGCGAAAGTCCTCAAGAGGACGAGGAACGTGCGCTTCGTGATGGCCGGAAGCGGGGATATGATGAACCGCTGCATCAGGCACGTCGCCCGTCTGGGAATATCCGACCGCTTCCATTTCACCGGTTTCCTCCGCGGGGCCGAGGTACAGAAGATGTTCGCGATGTCGGATGTCTATATAATGCCTTCGGTCTCAGAGCCTTTCGGTATCTCTCCGCTTGAGGCGATGCGCTCCAACGTGCCTGCCATCATTTCCAACCAGTCAGGCGCGGCAGAGGTTTTGAAGTACGCCTTCAAGGTGGATTTCTGGGATGTTGACGCTATGGCCGATGACATCTACGCCCTTCTCAACTATCCGGCGCTGGCCGATTTCGCCGCCAGGGAGGGTTACGAGGAGGTCAACCGCCTGAAATGGAACATCGCTACGGCGAAACTAAAGAACATTTACGAATCAGTGGTTAACAATAAATAGGGAATGATTATGAAAAAGAGCATCTGTCTGTATTTCCAGGTCCATCAGCCTACCAGGCTGAGGCAGTACCGATTCTTCGACATCGGTAAGGATTCCCACTACTATGATGATTTCGCTGACAGGACAATCCTCCGAAGGATCGCCCAGCGATGCTATATTCCAATGAACAACCTTCTTCTTGAGCTGATCGAGAAGAACGAAGGCAGGTTCAAGGTGGCGTTCTCGATCACCGGCTCCGCTCTGGAGCAGTTCGACAGGTACGCCCCCGAGGTGATCGACAGTTTCCGCAGGCTGGCCAAGACCGGTTGCGTGGAGTTCCTTGGGGAGACATATTACCATTCCCTCGCCTCGCTCGCCAATTTCGGTGAGTTCAAGCATCAGGTGGAGAAGCACTCCGCCGCGATCGAGAGGTATTTCGGTGTGAAGCCTACGGCTTTCCGCAACACCGAGCTGATCTATTCAGATTCGATCGGCAAGGATGTCTATGACCTTGGGTTCAAGGTGATGCTGGCCGAGGGAGCCCGCCACATTCTTGGCTGGAAGAGCCCGGACTACATCTACACGGACAGCCAGCAGAAGCATCTGAAACTGCTGCTGCGCAACTACTCCCTGAGCGACGACATCGCGTTCCGCTTCTCGGACAGGGGCTGGAAGGACTGGCCTCTGACCGGTGAGAAGTACCTTTCTTGGCTCAAGGCCGCCGACGGTGACATCGTCAACCTGTTTATGGACTACGAGACTTTCGGTGAGCATCAGAAGGAATCCACGGGGATATTCGATTTTATGAGGTATCTTCCTGAGGTGCTTCTGAATGACGGTTCGTTCGAGTTCGTGACTCCGACGCAGGCCGCTAAGAAGTTGAAGCCTATCGCCGAGATCGAGGTTCAGGATCCGATTTCCTGGGCCGACGAGGAGAGGGATGTGACGGCCTGGCTTGGCAACGAGTTGCAGCAGGACGCCTACAACAAGCTCTACGAGCAGGCTGAGAAACTGGCCCTTCTTAATGATCCGGTTCTTTGGGAGGACTTCGGACATCTTCAGGAGAGTGACCACCTCTATTATATGAGCACAAAGTTCTTCTCCGACGGAGAGGTTCACAGCTACTTCAATCCTTACAACACTCCGTACGAGGCGTTCATCAACTATATGAACGTGCTGAGTGACTTCATCATCAGGATTGACGACGCGATGAGTACCTCCGGAAAGAAGGTCGCTCCGAAAGCCGCCACTTCGGTCGCTGAGCCTGCCGAAGCGCCGAAAGGACGGAAGAGAATATCAAAACCGGCGGCGCCGAAAAGTAAGGTCACTTTGACGGTTGGTGAGCCTGGTCGAACCACAGTGACCGCCGAAGCACCGAAAGGACGAAAGAAAGCATCAAAGACTACCAAACAAACAAAAAAATAGTAAATGACAAACGAACTGACGAATCCGGACTATTTGTTTGAGGTCAGTTGGGAAGTGTGCAACAAGGTGGGCGGCATCTACACGGTGATCGCCACCAAGTCGCTTTACCTGAAGCAACAGCTTCACAAGCACCACATCCTGATCGGCCCTGATGTCTGGATGGACACTGAAAGCAACCCTGATTTCATCGAAGACACACATCTTTACAGTCTGTGGAAAGCTCAGGCCGCCTCTGAGGGAATCAGAGTGCGGATCGGAAAATGGAACGTTCCCGGAAATCCAATCGCCATACTGGTGGATTTCAAGCAGTTCCTCACGAGCCAGGACTACATTCTGTCCAAGTACTGGGAGCGTTTCCAGGTTGACTCCATCACCGGAAACTGGGACTACAAAGAGAACTTTCTTTTCGGCTATGCCGCCGGAAAGGTCATAGAGAGTTTCAGGAACTTCAACCTGAGTGCCTCTGACAAGATCGTGGCGCAGTTCCACGAGTGGCAGACCGGAGCGGGACTTCTTTACCTTAAATACAAGCAGCTGCCGATAGCGACAGTCTTCACGACACACGCCACGGTGGTCGGACGCTGCATCGCCGGCAACAATCTTCCGTTGTACGATTCGATGAATCTTTACGACGGAGACCAGAAGGCCAGGCAGTTCAACGTGATCGCGCGCCACTCGCTGGAGAAGAAGTCGGCGCAGAACGCTGACATATTCACAACCGTCAGTGAGATCACCGCGAAGGAGTGCGAGCAGTTCTTGCAGCGCAAGGTGGATGTCGTCACTCCGAACGGCTTCGAGAACAGTTTCACTCCGGCCACGGAGGAGGAATATGACGCTAAGCGCCGCGCGGCTCGTTCGAGACTGATCGAGGTCGCCACGGCGATGTCAGGCGAGGAGGTCTCCAAGGACGCCATCCTCATCGGCATCGGTGGACGCTACGAGTACCGCAACAAGGGAATCGACGTGTTCATCGACGCTCTCAAGAAACTCGATGACACCGACCCTAAGGGGCGTGACATACAGGCGTTCATTATGATACCTTCAGGCCACAACGGAGCGGACAAGGAACTTGTCGCCAAACTCGGCGGCAACGGCTCGGACTACACGACCCAGGTCTCCCACTACCTGATGGACAATGAATATGACGTCATCACCCGCCGTTTCAAGGAACTTGGCTTCACCAACGCCAAGGGAAGCCGCGTGAAGGTGTATTTCATCCCGTCCTACCTGAACGGATCAGACGGGGTGTTCAATATGAAGTACTACGACCTTCTCGTCGGACTTGACCTGACCCTGTTCCCGTCCTACTACGAGCCTTGGGGCTACACCCCTTTAGAGAGCCTCGCGTTCAGCATCCCGACCCTTACGACCAGTCTTGCGGGATTCGGCCTGTGGGTAAGGTCGCACTACGGCAAGGAGCATCCAGGGATCACTGTCCTCGACAGGAACGACTCGAACTATTTCGAGGTCGTTGATGGAGTCGTGGCGAGGATCAAGGAGATCGCCGCCCTCGACGACGAGGGACGCAAGGCCTATATGGCCTCGGCTAAGGATGTCTCCGCCATAGCCCTGTGGGAGAACCAGATCCAGTACTACAAGGAGGCATATTCAAAGGCCATCGAGAAAGTGATCGAGGCCAAGGGAGCTTTCCCTGACGAACTTAATGAAGACAAATCAATGGCATACAAGAAGATAGTAATCAACGACCCTACGTGGAAGAGTGTGATGGTGACCCGTCACCTTCCGGAGGCCCTTTCCGGCCTTGAGACCCTTTCCAAGAACCTTTGGTGGTGCTGGAACGAGTCTGCCAAATCCCTTTTCAAATCTATTGACCCGGTCATCTGGCACAACACCTGCCATAATCCGATGGCTTTGCTTGACGCTGTGAGCCTCAAGAGATTCAAGGCTTTGGCCAAGAACGACGCGTTCCTCGGCGAACTCAGGTCTGTTATGGACGAGTTCAACGCCTATATGGCACTTAAGGCCGAGCGCAAGGATCCTTCGATCGCTTATTTCTGTATGGAGTACGGTCTGGACACTTCCTTGAAGATTTATTCCGGAGGCCTTGGAATCCTTGCGGGTGACTACCTGAAGGAGACCAGTGATATGAACGTGAACCTTGTGGCTGTCGGACTTCTGTACCGCTATGGCTACTTCACCCAGATCATCACTGGTCAGGGTGAGCAGGTCGCCCGCTATGACGCTCAGGACTTCACGAAGATCCCTGCCGAGCCGGTTATGGACGCTGACGGCAACTGGATGACCACGAGCGTGGCTTTCCCTGGCCGTACAATCACGGCGAGGATCTGGAAGGTGGCCGTTGGCCGCACCGACCTCTATCTGCTTGACACTGACTACGAGGCCAACTCTCAGGAGGATCGTCAGGTGACCTACCACCTCTACGGCGGCGACTGGGAGAACCGTCTGAAGCAGGAACTTCTGCTTGGTGTCGGTGGTATCAGGGCTCTCAGACATCTCGGAATCAACCCGCAGATCTATCATTGCAACGAGGGCCACGCCGCGTTCACAGGTCTCGAGAGGCTGCGTGAATATATTCAGAATGACAACCTTGACTTCGGAGAGGCTCTTGAGGTCGTGAGGGCTTCATCGCTCTTCACCACCCACACTCCGGTTCCCGCAGGCCACGACGCGTTCGACGAGGGTTTGCTCAGAAAGTACATCGGTCATTATCCTCAGCGTCTGAAGATCGACTGGGAGACGATGATGGGACTTGGCAAGGTGAACGGCAACGATGTGAACGAGAAGTTCTCGATGAGCTTCCTCGCCGCCAACCTCTCACAGAATGTCAACGGTGTGTCGATGCTGCACGGTGATGTCAGCAAGGACATATTCAGCCGCATCTATCCGGGCTATCTGCCTGAGGAACTGTTCATCAGCTATGTGACCAACGGTGTTCACTATCCTACCTGGACAGCAGCGGAGTGGAAGAAGATCCACTCCCGTGTCTTCGGTCCGGAGTTCGCCACCCATCACTACGACAAGTCTTGCTTCGAGGGCATCTACAAAGTCGCTGACTCTGAGATCTGGGAGACCAGAAAGACTTTGAAGAAGAGGCTGATCGACATCGTCAAGGAGCGCATATCCGATCCTACACAGTGTAATCACTACTCTCCGAGCCAGATTGTCGCCATCAAGGAGAATCTCCGCGATGACGTGCTGACCATCGGTTTCGCCCGCCGTTTCGCGACCTACAAGAGAGGAACCCTTCTGTTCTCGGATCTTGACAGGCTTGACGCCATCGTCAATGACCCTAAACATCCGGTTCAGTTCCTGTTCGCAGGCAAGGCGCATCCTGCCGACAAGGCCGGTCAGGATCTCATCAAGAGGATCATCGAGATCTCCAAGCAGGATCGCTTCATCGGTAAGATCGTCTTCATCCCTGGCTACGACATCTCTCTCGCCAAGAGGCTTGTGCAGGGTGTCGATGTGTGGATGAACAACCCTACAAGGCCGCTTGAGGCTTCCGGAACATCCGGAGAGAAGGCCTCGATGAACGGGGTTATGCACTTCTCCGTGCTTGACGGCTGGTGGGTCGAGGGTTACAAGCCGGGCGCCGGCTGGGCTCTTCCGCTTGAGCGTACCTACGATGACCAGAACTACCAGAACGAGCTTGATGCGGCCACGATCTACACCACGATCGAGAACGAGATTGCTCCGGCCTACTACGATGTGGATAAGTCTCTTGGTCTGTCTCCTACCTGGGTGGGCTACATCAAGAACACGATCGCGCAGGTTGCCAACAACTTCACAACCAACAGGATGCTGACCGACTACTGCAACCAGTACTATGTACCGCAGTCTGAGCGCACCGGTAAGATTGTGGCCGATGACTACAAGATGGCCCGCGGGATCGCCGCCTGGAAGAAGAAGGCTCGCCGCGAGTGGCAGAATGTCGAGGTCATCTCGGAGACTCAGCCGGATCCTTCCTACAGCCTTTCCGAGTCCAACTCGTTGACTTCCGAGGTTGTGCTGAATCTTGGGGATCTTTCTCCGGAGGACATCGGTGTGGAGATGCTGTTCGCTACGACTGACGTGAAGCATCAACTGCATATTCAAGAGAAATGTGACTATGACGTTGTTGAGGTGGGTGACGGTGTCGCCAAGTACCGCGCCTCGATCCTTCCGGACCGGACGGGTATGTACCAGGTGGCTATCCGAATGTACGCCAAAAACCCGTTGTTGCCTCACAGACAGGATTTTGAACTTGTGAAATGGTTATAGCGACCGGATTCTTTGACGGTGTCCACATCGGACACCGTTTTGTGATTGAGCGGCTCGTCGAGGCGGCCAGGGGGAGGGGCGACCAGAGTATGGTCGTCACTTTCTGGCCGCATCCCCGCAACGTGCTTCAGGATGACGCCCGGAATCTTCGGCTTCTGACCTCTCTGGAGGAGAAGAAGGCGTTGCTTCAAGGGCTTGGAGTGGACTACGTCGAGGTGCTGCCTTTCACCAAGGAATTCAGTCGGCTGACGACTCGTGAATATTTCCGTGACTGTCTGATCCCTCGTTTCGGGGCGAAGGCCGTCCTGATCGGCTACGACAACCGTCTGGGGAGTGATCCGCAGACTCCGGAGGCCATAGAGCGGATCGCTGAGGAGGAGGGGCTTGACGTTGTCCGTCTTGCCAGCGTCGCCTCTCCTTCCGGCGTGACGGTCAGCTCGACCAAGATCCGGGAGGCTGTGGCCGCCGGGGAGATGGAGGCCGCGGCCGCGATGCTGGGGTATGAATATTCCCTCTTAGGTGTCGTGGTGGCTGGCAACCGCCTCGGCCGCACAATTGGTTTCCCTACGGCGAACATCCAGCTCTACGAGCCATTGAAGCTTGTCCCTGGCAATGGTGTGTATGCTGTTGAGGCGGAGACTGTCGGCCGTAAGTTCAAGGGAATGTGTAACATAGGTGTCCGTCCGACGGTCCGTACCGGCGGCCAGCGCACGATCGAGACCAACATCTTCGATTTCAACGAGGACATCTACGGCCTTGATCTCAAGGTCACCTTCCTCCGCAAGATCCGTGACGAGCGCCGTTTCGACTCCATCGACGCCCTCCGCTCCCAACTCGCCTCCGACCGCCATAGCATCCTCGCCTCGTTCGCCCGCTGAGCGACCGTTTGCCGCCCGCTGATCTTTGCGGTCACTGAGCCTGTCGAAGTGCCGGGGCGCTGAGATGTACGGATGAACAACCTCCGTGGTTTGGGCGACAGAATTGCAACCATAACCCCTGAATATGCCCTTTCACGGGGCATTGTGCCGCGAATCTGTTTCACTGCTATACGATGAATCGGCCTTGTGGCCGTCTGAAATGCGGTTTCTGCTTTTCTGTCAAAAACGGAATTGCAGCCGAAGCCCCGCAGGAGCGTATGCAGGTGTGGTTTAGGTTGCATTTCTGTTGTGTTTGAAGGGGCGATCGACATAGACAGACAAATCGATTTCTGCGGAGACGGAGGTGGGATATTCATCTCGCCCCTTGTGTGTCGCAAGGCTCGGCGGCAGTCCCTCTGGCTGTCAATCATCAAAGTGCGTTTCCGCTCCCTTATGCGGATTTTCAAAACACGTTCAGCCAAATGCGCCATTGAACGTGTCCCAAGGCACATTCGGATGAATATGTCAGTGGTAAATCGGCAGACAATTCAGCCTCGGACCTGTTCTGTGGCAGTCTTTGGTCGTTTGCCCTGAATGCGTTTCGCAAATATATCTCGGCCCTTTGGGGGCGGAGTCTGCGGTCACTGATCTTGCCGAAGTGCCGAGGCGACTGTGATGCGGAATTCTTTCCTTTGGTCACTGAGCTTGTCGAAGTGCCGTGGCGACTATTGGGCAGAGATTCTGCGTTCCGGATGCACTAAAATCCTCCGTAACTGCGCAATGAGGACTGCCAATAGTGTTGAGATCAATCGTTTCATAAGAGTGGTTTTATGAGTCTATCATCTCACCGTGAGTGAGAAGGTTGTTCCGTTGTTGTACTGTACCGTGTCCGGTCCCGCTGGGGCGATTTCTTCAGAGACTGCGATAATGGGGTTGGGGCAGCTGACGCTCAGGGCATTCAGGACATCCTCCCGGTTATATGGCTGGCCTTTCAGGTGAAGTGACTCGAGGGAGTCGATGAAGGTCATCCGGACGAAGCGGCGGCGATGTGACACCAGGATCCTGCCTCGGACGATTCCGACATCGCCGTTGCCCTGAGTGCGGAAATGGTCACGGAGGCCTTTGTCGAGGCCAGTGGCGGCGGCAACCTCGTCAAGAGCGCATTTGATTGTCTTCTCGCTGTCCTTGAGGCAGAACCATTCGGTGGTTAGGCGGCACCGGTCGGTCAGGCGTAGGAATATGGCAATGGCCTCCCTGAGGACTTCCCGCCGCGGTCCTCCGATGATGTAGAGTTTGTTTTCAAATTCCGGGTACTTTTCCAAAATCTCGTCCATATTGATAGTACTTTTCGACCGCGAAAATAGAACGAGCCTCGGCAGAAATCCGGCAGAAGATATTTATTTTGGGGAACTACATAGGAGTTGACTAACCTCTGTTCCTTGAGGCAACGCACAGAATTGCGCTCCACCCAGTTCTCAGGCCACCTCTGACGCACGCTCCGATGCAATTCTTTCCCCACATAGTGCCGCAAACGCTCGTTTCCGCCGACGGATTTGCGGTCGAAATGGCTTTTACTGAAGGGTAATTCGTTTGTGATCAATTAATTGATAAATTCACTGATACAATTCCATAGGCGCTGAAATAGCCTCAGCCTCCACGACAACCCTCAGAGGATGGCTTCGAGCCGCCGCGCTGGAATGTTGGAGGGTGCAAGGGAACATCTCAAACTCCCGTACTTTTCGGTGCATTCTCGATTGTGGCGTGAAAGGCGGTCGGAAGGGATACTTTCGCTGCCATTTAACAAAATTCCTGTTGAATATGCCCACAGACAATCCGGTCAGGGTAGCCTTACGGCAATTTTGGGTGAACGATATATCCGTTGTCCCTTTGCGGCAGCGAAGGAAAGCACGTGAAATTGGCGGGGACACCATCCCCCACCAGAAGGCTCTCTGGAGCGGTTGGCCGTTCCCGAATCGGTCTTTTGACACGATTTCAAGTACGCCATAGTGCCTCTGACCGCTGTCTAAGGCACATTACCGTTCTCGCCAATTTCATAGAGTCTATGACGGCGATGCGGTTCAGCCAGCACTTTTCGTGCAAAAGAAAGAACGCATACACTTGCCGTCATCATCGTCAAAGACCGACAATATCGTCCGTGGCGGACAACACACTGAATATCAGTTAAAAACGACTCGTCCTGGTCTGAATTCCGGCACCAGAACAAGGCTTAAGACATTCATTCTGCGTGACTTAAGTGCCACGGCTATTGTTCAACTAACTGTTGTTAACATAGAGCAATGTCCGGGATGCGATAACTCCGGGGCATCGAGTCGTTTGGGTAATCGATGTCTGATTACGCCGTTGATTTGCAGATTGGATCACTTAGTCAACTTCTATATAACTCCCTTATTTTGAGAAATATTTCTTATAAAATTCGGTTTCTTCTACCCCCTTAGTCAATTCATCCCAAGACCAAGAGAACACATTTGATTTTGTTTTGATTTTATCTTCAAACTCTTTGAACTCCTTTTTTACCTTATTGTTTTGTTCCGGGAAGACAAAGATTGAAAATTGGTTTTCTCGTTGAACTCTAAGTACATTTCTATACAGTTGGAAGTTACGACAAAAATCATCAAAATCAGGATTTTGCTGATTTAATGCGAGACAATTTGTAAACATATCTTTATAGAAATTATTAAAGTTATCTTTGGTTGCATATCTTTTGTTCCAATGACCGAAACCATTTTCGGTATACTTGATTTCAAAAAACACCTCTGTTCCTGTAGTATCATCAACTATATGAAAATCAAATTCAGTATGCTCATGTCTCCTGTCCTTTCCATATTCATTCGGGTTATATTCGAATTCACCGACCGCATTGTTTGTTATAGCAATGTTTTTGGATTTTAACAATGAAATGAATCTATCTGTTGGATGGCCGGAATCATCAAGTAAAGGACGAAAAAAGTTGTAGCAGAGAATCTGTGACGAAGTTAAATAATGAGCCATTGAGTGCAGCTTACCGATCTTCAACATATCAGGCTTTACACCTTCAAGCAGATTATATTGAACCACCTTTCGATATTGATCATTCTTGTCTTTAGTCTTGTTAATCTTGATAATATGCCCATATTCTTTTTGATTGCCTTTATGCGTGCCTCCCATTACGTCTTTAAGTACATTGCTATTGCTTGCGTAAGAACAGAGATGCTTTTTTCTATTGTCTGAATAACTCATAATATATTATATTTCAAAAACTTTCGCATTGTGAATAATATCCTTTTTGTGATCCAGGACACAGGCGTTCGAGAAGACGATCCAGCCTACAGTCTCTGTTCCATAAGCGCCGTGGGCGTGGCCGAATAGATGGTAGCGCGGGCGAATCGCCATAACGCGTTCCTTGATGGCCAGGTTGCCCCAATTAATGTCTCCGGCTTTGTCGAGAATATTCAGAGGTGGCTCGTGGGTGACAAGAACATCCACATTATCGGGAATGAGAGACTCGTCGTGCCAGCAGGCGAGGCCGAAGAACCGGATTCCGTCAATGGTGACGCCACGGTCCTGAAGGAAGTGTATGTTGCCCTGAAGGTCTTCTATACCTTCGGCGTGATAAAGGCACAGGTCGTGGTTGCCGGTGACAAAGATCTTGTGGCGGTAGGGAAGCCTTTCGAGCCAGTTTATGAAATCAAGGACCTCTTCCTCCGTTCCGTTCTCGGTTAAGTCACCGCAATGAATCAGGACATCGCCTTCGGGAAGGTTTTTTAACAGGCGGTGTTTACCGTGGGTGTCGGATATTTGCACAATCTTCATAAATCCATTCGTTTGGAATCTACTGCACTGAAGACATTAATTATCTCTGTCATATATTCTTGCCATCTGGTCTATTGTGTCTTTCAACTCTGTCCGCAACTCGGCTGGCTCAAGGACCTCAATCTTCGCTCCGAATGATAGGATGTCCTGCTTGAAGTCGAAGTCAGGGGTGAGGAAGTAACGGAACACGGCATAGTCATCGCCAGCCTCAATCTCTTCCTGGGAGGGATGCAAAGGGAGAGAGCGGAAGTAGTTTGCTTGAGTGATGCCCGCCTTGATCGTAACGGATTGAGGCTTCTGGTCCGGATATATTCGGATGCCATATATTCCGGCAAAATATTCATTTGCATTGAATTCCTTGGGCATTGAGAATTCGGTTTCGCCGATTGCCATACTTTGGAAGCGGTCCAGCGCGAACAGGTGCGGGTCATTGTCGTCCGCTTTTCTGGCGAAGAGGTACCAGCGCCTCTTGAACTCACGCAGGCACCAAGGCTCAAGAATGAATATCTCAGCCTTCCGCATCCCGTAGCCCTTATAGACAGTGTCGAGGACTTTGCCGTCACGGATGGCCTGAATGACGGTCGTCAGGTGTTTCTGGCAGGAAGGAACGTTCTCGAAGATTATCCTATCCTTCAATCCGGCGCTTTCGTTAAGAAGACTGTTCAGGCTTAAAGCCTCAAGCATCCATTGGCGAATGCCGTCAAAGCAGATGACGTCCTCATTCTTAATATGATAGGTGTTGTCGCTCCGGTCGCATTCGATGTCGATGCCGAAGATGTCGGAAATGGATTGAATATGGTTGTATAAGGTGCGTGGGGCGAGTTCCTTACGCTCGTCGTTAACTGAGCTTCTCATCCAGAGACTCTGAAGCTCCTTAAGCGTCAAGCCTCCGTGGCTTTGTAGTGTCTCTAAGAGCCAGATGTATGATTTGAAGTAATTCTTCGCCATAGGTCATTCTTTATTAATGACATCACCACAAACCTTAGATTCGCAGAGTGGTTCTCTGAACCCAAGATTTGAATGACAAAGATACTGAAAGCTTCGGCAAAAATCCGGCATATTGGTAGTTTTATCACTACTTTTCCCAGTACACTTCGGTGAGGGCGAGCAAAAAGTCTTTTGCTCGCCCTCCTTCGGACCTCTCAACCCCCGCAGACTGACGTCTGCGACCCCTGTTAGGGGTATCTTGCGCTCAAGTGCGGTCCCTGCGGGACTTTTTAGTCAGCCCCTCTTCTCCGTAAGCCTGGGGCTGAATTGCCCCATTGAGCGTGATTCGTAACTGCCTGCCTATTAGCTTATTCGTGATCCCTGCCCTTCCGATCGCCCTGGCAGAGATCTGTAACTGCTTTGTTTAGAGTTTGTTGTGATTTGCGCCAGATGTGTGTCACAGGATTCCCTTTGATGTTTACTGTGGTCTCGGGTACATATTCAAGAGCCCCCATTCCTTTTGATCCTATTATGGATAGCCTTTCCACTGGAGTCATCTCCGTCAATGAGGTTCCGTGGCCTTGGAGGATCTTGTTCAGAAGATAGTTGCCGTAGCCGTCGGGCATACTGTCTTCGAAAATACCGAAATTGCCATAGAAGTAGTCGGTCTTTGGCAGCATAAGTCCGCTTTTGAGTGGTAACTCCAACGGGGAGATAGAGAAGCCGTTCGAGAGCCAGTCCTGACTGTATTCAAAAACGCATCTTCTGTTGTTCGGGGTCATCGACAGAGTCCCTACGGGGCTGCCGTGATAAAGGACGGAAAGGGATTCAGGCATTTTCATTTTCTCGCTCCTCTTTGTCTGTTTGCGTTTCTCTTGATGGTTTCCAACTCTTCCATAGTGCTGTATTTGGCCTCCATAAAGAGTTTCTCAATCTCTTCGGTGTAGCCTAACGCCATCGCGATCCTCACGAATGCCCCAAGCGAGATCTTCGAGGAGGTCTCGAAACGGGCGACTGTTGATTTGGGCACCCCCGTCATCGATTGCAAGTCATCCCTGGTCAGTCCTTTCTCAAGTCTCCTCCTTTTAAGTCTCGCGGCCAAATCCCCTGTGACCTCATCCGGAGACGTGAATATGAATCCTTCGTCAAACATAAGTAGTAATATTATATTCCTTAACTGTCATTTGCAAAGATAAGGAATATAATTTTAATATTTATATGGCGGATTCGGCTCAAGAAATATTCATCGCCAGCCTTTGGGGGCAGACTTGCTTCACCACCTATTGTTTATTGAAGAAGCCTACGGTCTCGTCGGTGTTCGTGTTGATGAGGGTCATCTGGTTGTCTTTGATTACACCCTTCAGAACCGCGCGGTCTGAGGCCTCAGGATGCATTATCACTGTAGGGTCGTCATATTCATACGAATAGAAATATGTTGAGCCGTCCTGGTAGCTGAGGGATGCTTTGATGGAAGTGAATGATAATGTGACACTCTCATTGCCGCCGTCAATTTCCCATTTTGTTCCGGCCAGGCTCTGCTCATCTTTCTTGCAGCCGGAAATCAGAGCCATCATAATGACGGAAACGATCGCTAAAAATCTTTTCATTAGTTTAAAAAATTAGTTATTCCCTTTGCCAGGCCTCCCTTGATTGCTGGAGGCAAATCAAGACAAATATAACATAAATATGATTCATTCCGCTTTTGATTATGAATAATGTTACTTTTTCAGTGGCCTGCTTGTCGTAAGGCAAGGTTGCTTTTGGTCGCAATTAGTGTCCAGAGGTTGATTGGGGGAGGGTGTGGCTTGGTGTTTGATATTCAGTGGCTTCGGTTTAAATAAATGATTGCTATGACACAGATTGAAGCGATTCAGGCGAGGCATGCGGTGCGCAGGTACCGTACCGAGCCTATTTCTAATGAGATACTTGACATTCTCCGCAGGGAGATAGCCACTGTCAACGAGGAGGGAAGGCTGCACATCCAGCTTGTGGCCGACGAGCCTAAGGCGTTCAGCGGACCTATGGCGTCCTACGGTAAGTTCTCCGGAGTGCGGAACTATCTCGTGATGGCCGGGCGGAAGGCCGACGACCTTGATGGGAGAATAGGCTACTACGGCGAGAGGCTGGTACTGCTTGCCCAGAGCCTGGGACTGAACACCTGCTGGGTCGGCCTGACTTACAAGAAGGTCTCGGATGCCTACGAACTTGGAGATGACGAGAAGATCTGCTGCTGCATCTCCCTCGGTTACGGCGAGACGCAAGGCGTTTCCCACAAGATCAAGACCCCGGAGGAGGTCAGCAATGTCAGCGACCAGACACCGGACTGGTTCAAGAGGGGAGTGGACGCCGCTCTACTCGCGCCGACTGCGGTAAACCAGCAGAAGTTCTTTATTGAATATGTCGGAGCGTCTGTCGCCGGCTCTCTCCCGAAGGTCTCCCTCCGCGTCAAGGGCATCTCTCTGGCCGGCTACACGAAACTGGACCTTGGCATCGTCCGTCTTCACTTCGAGATCGGCGCCGGCAAGGGCAATTTCGAGTGGGCATAGGATCAAACTGTTTCCCGGCGGAAGCGGAAAAACGGAAATCTTTGATTATCTTTGGGGCTTCATAGAGACAATCTGTAAAGCGTAAGAATATGATGAAGAAAGTTTTATCTGCGGTTTTGCTGCTTCTGCCGCTGCTTGCGTCCTGTGGCGGAACAAAGAATGGAAAGTCCAACCAGGCACAAGCAGACAGCACTGCGACAGTGCCTGTTGTCTATATGACCAAAGACATCTCTCCTGAGGGACTTGTCAAGGTCTATGAAGCCTTGGGAAGAGAGGCTAAAGGGCGTGTGGCCGTGAAGATAAGCACCGGAGAGCCGGGCGGGCACAATTTCCTGCAACCGACTCTTATCGCTGACCTTGTCAAGAAGGTTGATGGAACAATCGTCGAGTGCAACACGGCCTACGGTGGAAGGCGTTCTACGACCGAGGAGCATCTCAAGGCGGCGAGAGAACACGGCTTTTTCGACATCGCCGATGTAGATATAATGGACTCTGAAGGGGAAATCCACATCCCTGTGAAGGACTCCACTCACATCAAGTACGACATCGTCGGCTCGCATTTGGCCAACTATGACTTTATGATCAACCTGGCCCATTTCAAGGGACACGCGATGGGAGGTTTCGGCGGTGTTTTGAAAAATCAGTCCATAGGTGTGGCCTCGGCCAACGGAAAGGCCTACATCCACACTGCCGGAATAGTCCAGACTCCGGAAGAACTTTGGGGGCATATTGACAATCAGGATGGTTTTTTGGAGTCTATGGCGGCCGCGGCGCAGGCTGTCCACGACTATTTCGGTGACGGAGAGAGAATCCTCTACATCAATGTGATGAACAATCTCTCTGTTGATTGCGACTGCGACGCTCATCCTGCGGATCCGAAAATGAAGGACATCGGCATACTGTCTTCCCTTGATCCAGTCGCCCTCGATCAGGCCTGCCTTGACCTCGTGTTCTCCGTGAAGCCTTCCGACGGCGATGACAACGGTCCTCTTATCGAGCGAATCCGTTCCCGCCACGGCACTCACACCGTGGACTACGCCGAGCAGATAGGACTCGGAAGCCGTAAGTACAACTTGGTGTCGATTGACTGACGGTCAGGCTCCAGAGAAAGTTAAATTCCTTTGATAATATACGGTTTCTTGCCGATATCGGCAAGAAACCGTATATTTGTAAGGACTAATTTGAGAAAATTTGCCGATATGGGTTATTTGTCAGTGAAGGCTTTCGCGGCCAAGTACAACGTCTCTGAAAGATCCGTAAGGAATTGGTGTGCGTCAAACAAAATTGCCGGAGCATTCCTTACCGGCAAGACTTGGAATATTCCTGATGATGCAGACGTTCCTTCGCGAATCAATGCTAAGGTGCGCCGTGTCTCTCCGTTGCTTCAAAGGTTGCGGGAAGAAAAGAGTTCCTCACTTAGAGGCGGCATATATCATAGGACACAGATTGATCTGACGTACAATTCAAATCATATTGAAGGCAGCCGCTTGTCCCACGATCAGACCCGCTACATTTTCGAGACTAACACCATTGGTATTTCTGACGGGACGGTCAATGTGGATGATATAGTCGAGACGGTCAATCATTTCAGATGCATCGATTTGATCATCGACAAGGCACAGGACAAAATTACCGAGGGCTTTATCAAGGAAATACACAAGACACTGAAGACAGGAACCTCGGACAGCTTAAAACCGTGGTTTAATGTCGGTGAGTACAAGAAACTTCCAAACGAGGTGAGTGGGAACGAGACGTGTCCACCGGCTAAAGTCCATTCAATGGTAAAAGACTTATTGAGGGACTATAACGCAAAGAAAGAGAAGACTCTTGATGACATATTGGACTTTCATAAAAGATTCGAGGCTATCCATCCGTTTCAGGATGGTAACGGACGGGTCGGCAGGCTGTTGATGTTCAAGGAATGCCTGTCGAATGGCATTGTGCCCTTCATAATAACAGATGAGCTGAAATTGTTTTACTACCGTGGACTTCAGAACTGGCCGTCCGTTCCAGGCTACCTTAGGGACACCTGCCTTACCGCTCAGGACAACTATTCGGAATTGCTGCGGTACTTCGGCATCAAGCATTGATTAAGGTGCGGATTGAAGGCTTTAAGGGCGGAATTCGTTTTTGAAATAAAAATTGCTATATTTGCAGAAACGGGCAGGGTTCCGCCGGAAAATGGCGGGACTCCGTTTTAATGTTATGAACCCGAAAGGGGAGGCGGAGGGCAATGACCGCTTGATAATGATGTAAATTGTTTGTTGGCAGGCGATTGCCCGCTTGCCTGGATTAAAGAGAATAATAACACGTTTCATTATGGCTGAAATTCATTATATGACCCAGGACGGGTTGGATAAGCTAAAGAAGGAACTCGCCGACGCATTGGCGCAGCGTCCGGTGATCTCCGCTGCCATCGCGGAGGCAAGGGAGAAGGGTGACCTCTCCGAGAACGCCGAGTATGACGCGGCTCGTGACGCCCAAGGTCTGCTTGAGGTCAAGATCGCTAAGCTTAAGGATCTCGTGGCAAACGCAAAGGTCATCGACGAGTCCAAGATCGGCACGGACAAGGTTCAGATTATGAACAAGGTCAAGGTTGAGAATGTCGCCGCCAAGCAGGTGATGGAGTTCACCATCGTCGGCGAGACCGAGGCTGATTTCGCCCACGGCAAACTTGCTTCGACCACCCCTATCGCAAAGGCTTTGATCGGTCACTCGAAGGGGGAGATTGTGGAGGCCAAGGTTCCGTCCGGAGTCATCAAGTTCAAGATTCTCGACATCTCACTCTAAGGACGATGGCTACGATTTTCACAAAGATAGCGAAAGGTGAAATCCCTTCGTTCAAGGTGGCCGAGAACGATGAGTTCTACGCCTTCTTAGACATTAGCCCTCTTGCGAAAGGGCATACTCTTGTCATCCCGAAAAACGTTGAGGATGACTACATCTTCCATCTGGACGAGAAGACCTACGAGGGCCTGTGGGCGTTTGCCCGCAAGGTGGCTATAGCCATCAAAGCCGCCGTGCCTTGCCAGCGTGTGGGAGTCTGTGTGCTTGGAATGGAGGTGCCTCACACCCACATCCATCTGGTTCCTCTTCAGAGTGAGGCCGATATGGACATCAAGAAGAAGAGATTGGAGATCTCCCCTGAGGAGAACAAGGCCATCGCCGAAGCAATATTCAATGAATATGAAAAATTGTAGAAAACTCTTTCTTGCGGCGGCTGTCCTTGCCGCCGTCTCTTCCTGCTCTGACAAGGTTAGGGTCAGCGGTGTCGTGACCGGCGCGCCTGATTCACAGTTGGTCGTGAAGCGCCTTTCCGGCAATTCGCTGGTCGCTCTCGACACATTGAAGACCGACGCTTCGGGGGCATACTCCTGCAAGATTGATGTCGCCGCGGGAGAACCGCTCTTCGTCTATCTCTTCAAGGGAGACACAAAGGTGGCCTCGCTTCTGCTTCAGAAGGGAGACAAGGTGAAGGTCGCCTCCGACACCCTCGGAAAGTATTCCGTCGAGGGATCTGAGGAATCAGAGAAACTGCGTCAGGTCGAGGCCGATTTCGCCGACTTTATGGAGAGGTTCTCCGCCGACGCCGCGTCCGGTGACAATGTCGCCGCCTCGAAGGATTATGTCGAGTACTACCGCGGATGCGTCAAGTACATTATGTCGAACTCCAAGTCTCTGACTTCCATTCCGGTACTGTACCAGAAGATCAACGAGAACTTCCCGGTTTTCAGTCAGACTACAGACGCGATTCTGTTTCAGAATGTCTATGACTCGCTGATGACTGTCTATCCTGAGTCAAAGTACGTGGCCGCGTTGAAGAAGGGGGCCGAGAAGAGATTCAACATATTCAATCTCAGCCAGCAGGTTCAGAACGCCAGGGAGATGTCTTATCCTGATCTGAATCTTCCTTCGGTTGACGGGACGAAAGTCAGGCTCAGCGAGGTTGGCTCGAAGGTAGTTTTGGTCTATTTCTGGCAGGCGGCCGACGCTTCGCAGAAGATGTTCAACCAGGATGTGCTGGTGCCGCTCTATAAGGAGTATCATCCTAAGGGTCTGGAGGTATATTCAGTGTCCCTTGACACCGACAAGGGAGTTTGGGCGAGTGCCGTGAAGAGCCAGAATCTGCCGTGGATCAATGTCTGCGACGGTCTTGGCGCCGCTTCGCAGGCCGCTGTGCTCTACAACATCAGCCGCGGTCTTCCGGTGGCCTACCTGATCGTCGATGGGACGCTTTGCCCGGAGGTCATCCGGAATGACAAGGATCTGCGCCGGGTCATAGCTTCCAAACTTTAGTTTTTATAAGGTCTAATTTATAAGATCTTATTTATTTAAGATCTAATTTAAGATCTAATTAGTTTGGCAAACACGAGTAGTCTTTCTCTTCACCGCAAAGCAGTGAAAGTAAGTCCCTCCCCCGAGGGGAGGGATTTAGGGAGAGGGTAACGTGAATTGAAGTGGGTGGGCAATCGCCTTTGAACGTGTGGAAATGGTTTCTCGGTTGGTAATTGCCTATCTGCGAGATTTGAGTTAGAAATGGAACGAAAGACAAGAGTAAGATTCGCGCCGTCGCCGACCGGTCCGCTTCATATTGGCGGAGTCCGCACGGCTCTCTATAACTACCTCTACGCCAAGCAGTGCGGGGGAGATTTCATCATCCGTATCGAGGACACGGACTCGCACAGATTCGTGCCGGGGGCTGAGCAGTACATCATCGAGGCCCTGAACTGGTGCGGAATCATCCCGGACGAGGGTGTCGACGAGAACGGAAAGGTCGTTGAGACCCCTTCCGAGCGTCATCCTCACGCTCCTTACCGCCAGAGCCAGAGGCGCGGGATCTACCGCAAGTACGCCGAGCAGCTGATCGAGGCCGGTTACGCCTACTACGCTTTCGACTCTTCCGAGGCTTTGGAGAAGGCGCGCGCCGAGGCTGAGGCCGCCGGCAAGACATTCATCTACAATCAGGTCACAAGGATGACGATGCGCAACTCGCTGACTCTGCCTGAGAGCGAGGTCAAGAGGCTGCTTGAGGAGACTACCGACTGGACGGTCCGCTTCAAGATGCCGTCCGACACTGTCGTGAAGATGGATGACCTGATCCGCGGACACATCGAGGTCAACACGGACACCCTCGACGACAAGGTCCTTTGGAAGAGAGCCGACGAGTTGCCGACCTACCATCTCGCCAACATCGTGGACGATCATCTGATGGAGATCACCGAGGTCATCCGCGGTGAGGAGTGGCTTCCGTCGCTCCCGCTCCACTATATGCTCTACAAGGCTTTCGGCTGGGAGGACACGATGCCTCGTTTCGCCCATCTCTCGCTGCTTCTCAAACCTGACGGAAAGGGCAAGCTCAGCAAGCGTGACGGCGACAAGCTCGGTTTCCCGGTCTTCCCTCTCAAATGGGTGAACGCCCAGGGAGAGGTCTCCAGAGGCTACCGGGAGGATGGTTACTTCCCGGAGGCTTTCGTGAATCTGCTTGCGTTCCTGGGGTGGAATCCGGGCGATGACAGGGAAATGTTCACTATGGATGATTTGATCAAGGCTTTCTCCCTTGACCGCATCGTCAAGTCCGGAGCCCGCTTCAATCCGGAGAAGGCCCGCTGGTACAACAAGGAATATCTCCGTCTGAAGTCGGACGAGGAACTTGCGGAGTTGTTCGTTCCTGTGCTTGAGGAGCACGGGATGAAGGTGGTTGAGTGCTGCCATTGCGCCAAGGCCGCCGGGGCGGAGGTGAACGCCTTCGGGGCGGACCTCTCCAAGCACATATTCACAAAGGACTATGTGCGTAACGTTGTCTCGTTCATAAAGGAAAGAGCGACATTCGTGAAGGATTCCTGGACAATCGCCTCGTACCTTTTCATCTCTCCGGAGGATTTTGAGAAGTACGGTGTGAAGGCCGGAGCGGCTGTCGAGCCTCAGAGCAATGATCCGCGCCGTCAGGCCGACCCTCGTGCGAAGGTCTATGACGATGCCGCCACGGCACCTTTCCTCGCCAAGGATGTAGATAAGTTCTGGAAGCCTGAGAACGCTGAATATGTCGCCAAAGTCGCCTCATTCGTTGATGAATATGCCGGAGAGTGGTCTGTGCCTGCCTTTGAGGCGGCTCTTGAGGACTTCATCCGCGGCAACGAGTGGCCGATGGGCAAGGTGATGAACGCCACCCGTCTTGCATTGGCCGGTTCGGCCAGCGGTCTCGGAATCGCGGACATCATCGTCCGCATCGGAAAGGCCGAGACCCTGGGCCGCATCTCCTACGCCGCCTCACGGCTCGCCTAAGGCTTGTTTGTGTGCCGGTGTCGAACGGATTAGAAAGACTATCCCGGATTTGGTAACGTTACCAGAATCCGGGATAGTCTTATTATTCTTTGAACTCAATCTACATATTCGTTTTACTCTTCCTCCGCCGGATGGCAGGTGTGTTGAGCAGCGGACTTATGTCCTGTCCGTCCTGAATGACAAGAACAGGTTTGTCGTCCTCCTCGAAATGGTACTTTTTTCTGTTGTCGGACTGTTTCTCATCTATGGTGATGTCGATGATGCTTTCGTTGTTGTTCGTGTCGTCCTGCTGCTGCAGAGTGCTTTGCCTCTCGTATTTGAAGTCCTTGCCGATGGTTATGATGTTCCCTAAATCCTGTTTGGAGACCTTGATCAGATCATTGATGGAGAAGCCGGTGG
Organism: uncultured Muribaculaceae bacterium; assembly: GCA_964479325.1. GTDB lineage: Bacteria > Bacteroidota > Bacteroidia > Bacteroidales > UBA932 > Cryptobacteroides. Next base: position 17,333 of record CAYZKZ010000016.1, on the reverse strand, counting down.
CTATCACGGTGACCCGGATCTCGTCTCCTATCTTTGGATCATCCACCAGGACCAATCCTGACTTGAACTTCGTGGCGTTGCCGGTATATTCCTCAATCTTTTTGTTGACTTCCTTGATGTCGTCCATCGTCAGGCCGCCATTGTTCGTTCCGCCTGTGATGTTGATAAGGAGATATTTGGCGGTGGTGAGATTGAAGTCGTTGAGGAGAGGGGATTTGAGCGCCCCGTTGACCGCATCCTCGATTCTGTTTTTTCCTCTGCCGACCCCGCTGCCCATCAGCGACATCCCGCTGTCCTTCATCATCGTGCTGATGTCCTGAAAGTCAATGTTTATGTAGCCGGAGCGGCTGATGATGCCAGTGATTCCCTTGACGGCTGTGGCAAGCACCTCGTCCGCTTTTGGGAAAGCCTCGTGAGCCAGCATATTGCCGAACAGGTCGTAGAGCCTCTCGTTGTTGATGACAAGAAGGCTGTCAACATTGTTCTTCAGCTCGTGAATGCCATCGACGGCCTTCGCCATAGGGCGCGGCCCTTCATTCTCGAACGGAATTGTCACCACCGCCACGGTCAGGATTCCTTTTTCCTTCGCCTCCTTGGCTATGACCGGAGCGGCTCCGGTTCCGGTTCCTCCACCCATACCGGCGGTGATGAAGAGCATCTTCGTCTCATCCGTCAGCACTATTCTCTTGATCTCGTCAATCGACTCGATGGCGGCGTCACGTCCACGCTCCGGGACCGTACCGGCTCCGAGGGCGTTGGATCCTATGTGTATTTTCGTCTTTACCGGACTGTCGTTAAGTGCTTGTCTGTCAGTGTTGCAGACGTAGAAGCTGCAACCTTTGACATTCTGGCGGAACATATAGTTCACGGCGTTGCATCCGGCTCCTCCGACACCGATGACCTTGATCATCGATTCGACGGAAGACCAGTCCTGAGGGACTATCTCGGTTATGTTGTTGTCGTTTTCCATAATAAATCAATTAAAGGCCTTCATCGACATCAGTGCGGACATTCTCGTAAAGTCTCCAGAAGAATTGCGTCAGCTTGCCCTCTTTCTTTTTCGGTTTCTCACGCTTTTCCTCGACTGGTTTCTTCTCTGTAGGATTGTCCTCCTTTTCATCGTTGATGTTATCGTCCGGTTGGACTGTAGGCTCTATCGGTTCGTAAGTTGACTCTTCAGGGCCGTTGTCCGATGAATCTTCTTCTTCGGCTGGCCAGGTTTCCTCGACCGGAGCTTCCTTTACGGTGTTGTCACCGGCATATTCATTCACCGAAGGTTCCGGTGCGGCTTGTCTCTCTTCCGGTTGGTTGGCTTCCGCCTTTGCTCCGATGTTTTCCGGCTCGGCGGGGATGTCTGCCTCGGCGGAAACCGGTGTGTTCGTCGCCTTGAATGGCTCCGGCTTGAAGACCGCGTTCTCGATGCAGTTCACCGACCTGTCACCCTTCAGCGCTAAAATCATCCCGATGACTGTTGACGCGCTGGCGGAGCTTGCCTCCGGACAGAGGTCGCAGCAGACGTATCTGTTCGGCAGTCCAAGTTTGACGGAATAGCCCGAGAGTTCCTTGAAAAGGTTTATGCAATTCAGAAGTTCCGCACCTCCGCCGGTGATGACCAGCCCTCTCTTGAGGTAGTCCTCAGAGGATAATCCGCTTTCCTGGATCTTGTAGAGCAATGCGTTGACAATCTCCTCCATCCTGGCGTTGGTGATTTCCGACAATGTCTTGATTGAGAGCCTCTTCTTCGCTTTCCCCTCTTCGTTGATGATTTCCAGTGTCTTGTCTCCCAGGGTGGAGAGTTTTCCTGGCATACACGCTCCGTAGGCTTTCTTGATGTTTTCCGCCAGATCGTGTGTGATGCCGCAGATTGACTCGATGTCCCTCGTGACACTGTCGCCGCCGAATGGAATGGCTGCGTAGTACCTCATAAGGTTGTCTTTGAATATCGTCACGGAGCTGACACCCGCTCCGATGTCGATCAGAGCGACGCCGCTCTCCATCTCCTCCGCTTTCAGGACGGCTTTGGCGGTTATTCCCGGAATAAAGAACTTTCTGGCTATTCCGATTCCCATCGAAGAAAAAAGCCTGTCGATGTTTGTGGAATATGTCCTGCTGCCGATGAACACCTTGAAATTGCCCTCAAGCCTTTCCGCGCTCATCCCGATGATCTCGCTTTCCGGCTCGTTCACGCAGTCCTCTGTTGAATATGACTGCGCCACAGCCCCGTAGATGACATTTTTCTTGCTGTCTTCCAAAGGGTAGGACTTCAAGGCCTCAGACTTAAGGGTGCGGATCTCACCTTCGCTGATGAATCTGCTGTCGTCGTCTCTTTCCGCTATCGCCGACGCGTTCACTTGGGTCACCTGCCAGCGCGGGAGTCCCACAACCACCTGGTGTATCTTTATCCTCAACTCGTTCTGTGCGTCCGAGAGCGCTTCCCTCACTTTTCCCAACACCTTTCCCGGCACCGCCACGCAACTGTTCCGGATTCCCGCGGAAGGGGATTCCTTGTAGTAGATGATCTGGACATCCTTGTTCTGGATGCTTGCCACGCAGACAGCCAGTTTGGAAGTGCCAAGATCGACGGCAGCTATGTATCGTTCTTCCATAATATTACCTATTTTCTGCAAACAATCTGTCCATTGTACTTGACATTGACGGTCGAATACCATCCGGTTCCTTTTTCGGGCAGGATGGTGGTGTAGTAGCGGCTGATCTTGTCGAACTTGCTCTCAAAATCGTCCGGCGGCCCGAAAATGAACCGCTCCTTTCCCTCTCTTGGGATCATAACCAGGTCACCGTCGTCCCTGACCGTGATTTGGGAGATGTTCTCGGCCCAGACTCCGGAACTCTGCATAAAGTTCACCAAGGCGATCACCTCTGACATCCATTTCTTCTCCCTGGCGGTTTTCGGCTCGCCCTTGTAGCCTCTGGTCACATTCAGAGGCACCGCTCCGTCGATGATCGGAACCATTGACGTGAAATTGCGCTGGAGAGGGAATATGTAGCCGGTCTCATCGGCGTAGAACCCGTTGTTGTCCTTTTGGAACCTGACGACAGGCTCTCTCTGGCGGATTCTCACCTGAAGGTAGCCGTCCGGTGTCGTGTAGGCCTCGGCCTTGAGGATCGCACCCTTGCTGTCAAGAATCCTCTCGACCTTCGCCAAGTCCACGCTGTCGAGTCTCTGCCCGATGTAGGCTCCGTAGTCTTTGTTCAGGTAGCCTTCCACATCCTTGGCTGTCACGAATTTGAAATCGTCAGCGAACTCCACCTTGACTCCGGCGCACGTCAGCTGCGCTGTTCTCCTCTTGTTCATCCCGTGGATCACGAGACAGGCGAGGACGAGCAGGCAGGCCGCCGCGGCGATGAGGGTTATCCTGACAGCTTTCTTCATTTCTTCAGCCTTTCCTCAAGTAGGTTTGTTATCGGGACGATGAACCGGTCGATGTTGCCCGCTCCGAATGTGGCAAGCACGTCAACGTCCTCATTCTCAAGGTAGGACATAAGCTCCTCCTTCTTGATCAGTACTTTCTCCGGGGCGGTCACCTTGTCGAAGATGATCTCGGAGGTCACGCCTGGGATAGGCTCCTCCCTTGCCGGATAGATGTCCAGCAGTATCAGCTTGTCAACCTTGCTCAGGGCTGCGGCGAAATCGGCGGCGAAATCCCTTGTCCTGGTGAAAAGGTGGGGCTGGAATATTGCCGTGAGTCTCCTTCCCGGGAATATTCCTCTCATCGACGAGATCGCCGCCGCCAGTTCCTTTGGATGGTGGGCGTAGTCGTCGATGTAGGAGAGGTGCGGCGTGTTGAGGTGGACCTCAAGCCGGCGCTTCACTCCTGAATATGTCCCTATTGCTTCCTTGACGGCTTCCGGGCTTACACCGTGGCAGAGGCAGACTGCGGCGGCGGCCACGCTGTTCTCCACGTTGACCCATCCCGGAATCCCGACCCTTATGTTCTTGATCACTCCGTCCGGGTGGACAAGGTCGAAGATGTAGTGGCCGACCTCGTCCGGCTTGGCGGCCACGGCGTAGTAGTCAGCCGCTGGGTCGTTGTAGCTGTAGTGCAGGATCCTGGCCTTGGTGTCCTCGGCGGTGATGTCCAGACCTTGCTTGACGATCAAGGTGCGGCTTACCTGGGAAGCGAAAGCCTTGAACGCCTTCTTGTACTCGTCCAGTGTGCCGTAGATGTCCAGATGGTCCGCGTCCATCGCCGTGATGGCCGCGATGGCCGGATGAAGCTGGAGGAACGAGCGGTCGAACTCGTCCGCCTCGGCGACGATCGTCGGCGTGTGGCTTGTCAACAGGTTCGTCCCGTAGTTCTTCGAGATGCCTCCAAGGAACGCCGAGCAGCCTTTCCCGCTTTCCGTGAGGATGTGCGCCACAAGTGTGCTTGTGGTTGTCTTGCCGTGTGTCCCGGCCACCGCAAGGCAGGTCTGTCCCTCTGCCAACTCTCCTAACATACGCGACCTTTTCACCAAGGTGTAGCCGTGTTCCCTCACATAGACAAGCTCCTGGAGGTCGTCCGGAATAGCCGGTGTATAGACGACGAGCGTCGAGGCAAGATCCTTCGGGATGTAGTCAGGGTCATCCTTGTAGTGGATGTCGATCCCTTCCTTCTCAAGAGTGCGTGTCAAGTCCGACGGAGTCCTGTCGTAGCCTGCGACCGGATAGCCCTTGAACTTGTAGTATCTTGCGATGGCACTCATCCCGATGCCCCCGATGCCGATGAAATAAATCTTTGAATATTTTGACATATCTTTCTCTACTCCTTGACCAATTTATAAATCTCCTCGGCGATTTTCCCCGCCGCGTCAGGCAACGCCATTTTTCCGGCGTTTTCCTCAAGGACCGCTATCCTTTCCGGCTGTCTCAGCAGTTCCAGAGCAGTGGGAATCATCTTTTCCATCGCCTCCGAATCCTTGACGATCACGGCCGCGTCCTTCCTCACCAAAGCCATAGCGTTGTGCGTCTGGTGATCCTCCGCCACGTTCGGCGACGGAATGAACACCACAGCCTTGCGGGCGGCGCAAAGCTCTGAGACAGAGCTGGCTCCTGAACGAGAGATCACCACATCGGCGGCGGCGTACGCAAGCTCCATCCTTCCGATGAAGTCAGAGTAATGAATATGCCGGAGTGCCTCCGGGTTCTTTGCCTCCTGCTCTTTTATGAACTCATCGATTCCGGCCTTGTAGTACTTTCCGCACTGCCACAGCACATCTACTCCGTCAATTCCCGGACATCCGTCCGAGATCCATTTCCGCATACACTGGTTGAACCTGCTGCTGCCAAGACTGCCGCCGACAATGAAGATATGCTTCCTGGACGGGTCGAGACCATATTCCTTGATTCCCTCCGCCTTCATTTCCGGCGTGGCGGGAACGATGACGCTTCTGATTGGGTTGCCGGTCATCACGATCTTGTCGGCCGGGAAGAATCTTTCCATCCCTTCGTAGGCGACGCAGACGCGCTGGACTCTGTTGCCGAGTTTCTTGTTGGTCAGTCCGGCGAATCCGTTCTGTTCCTGGATAAGTGCCGGGATTCCCATTCCTGTCGCGGCCCAGAGCAGGGGAGCGCTTGCATAGCCTCCAACGCCGACGGCCACCTGCGGCTTGAATTCCTTGACTATCCTCTTGGCCTTTACGACGCTTGCCAACACCTTGAAAGGCACGCAGATGTCGTTAAGTATGTTCTTCAGGTTCAGCTGACGCTGAAGACCCACGATCGGAAGGCCCACGATCCTGTAGCCGGCGGCCGGCACTTTCTCCATCTCCATCTTGCCTTCCGCTCCGACGAACAGTATCTCGGTCTCTGGATTCAGTTCCTTAAGTTTGTTCGCGATCGAGACGGCCGGGAAGATGTGTCCTCCTGTGCCGCCTCCGCTGATTATTACTCTAAGCGCTTGTTTCATCGTACTATTCATTGTTAAGTCTTTCAGCCTCGCTTTCAGCGACTTCCGCCTCCTGCACCTCAGGCTCCTCATTGATCCTTCTGTCCACCAACGGGTCGGCCTTCTCGGTCTCCCTTTCGATCTTTCTCTTTGCCATCTTGCTGATGGACAGGATGATGCCGAAAGCGATGCAGAACATCAGGAAGGATGAGTTGCCGTGGCTGATCAGCGGCAGAGTCTGTCCCGTGTGAGGCCCCATATCGCAGTTGACCACGATGTGCATCATCGCCTGCCCTGTGATGAGAATCACGAGACCGGCGACGGCGGTCTTGGCGAACTGGTTCTCGCAGTTCCTCACTATGATCGATCCTCTTGCCAACAGACTGACGTAGAGGAAGATGATTATGATGCCGCCGAACAGTCCGTATTCCTCCACGATGAAACTGTACATATAGTCCTCGAACATAATCGGTACCACGTACCTCTGTGTGCTCTTTCCGGGGCCTTTCCCGAATGTTTTCCCTTCCTTTATCGCGATCTTGGCGCTGATTGGCTGCTTTGCTTTGTCCAAGGCGGCCTGAAACTCTTTGCTGTTCGGGTTCGTCTCCTGCATAATCTCAAGCATCCTCTCTTTGCCCGGGCCAAATACTCTGTTTATGGCTGAGTCAAGGTGCGAGAATGGCTTATGTTCCTTGAAGCAGGCGTTTATGCCGATGCCGACGGCTATAAGAAGCGCCACTCCGCAGATGATCGGGATCAGTTCCTTGATCTTGACTCCACCGATCAGCATTGTGGCGAACAGTACTCCGCCGATGAACACCGTGCTGGAGAGACTGCCGGGAAGCAAACAGAGGCAGACGCTCAGCAGTGGGATGTAGATGTAGGCTATCTTCTTCACAAGAGGCTTCTTCCAAATGGGATATTTCTCTCCCAACAGGTTGGCGATGAAGAAGTTGTCATTCTTGTAGGCGTTGACTGCCCAGGCTATGTACATAACCATCGCGATCTTGACGAACTCGAAGACGTGGAATTGGAATCCTCCTATTGAGATTGTCCTCCAAGCGTCATTGATTCTGTGCAGAGATATTAGTCCAAGATTCACTTCGTTGCCCTTGACGAACATAGAGACGCAGAAGAGCAGGAGCAACGGAATGATCGAGGCGATGTAGCCGAGCTGTGAGATTGCCCGGAAGAATCCTATCTTAGGAATGGCGCAGCAGACGATGATGACCACCAGCCCTACGACTGACAGAAGCATCTTCTCTCCGACGATGGCCATTCTGGATGTCTTGGCGGATATGGCCAGCAATGGTGTGGATGAGAATATGGTCACGATGGAGAACAGGATGAGCAGGATGACAATCATCCACACCACCTTGTCTCCTTCGAGGGAGTCAATGAAATTCCACAGGTTTTTCTTTTTCTTAGTCTTCCCGTCCATCTGCATTCATAGCCTTATAGTCTTCTTACCGCTTCCTTGAATTTCTCGCCCCTGTCCTCGTAGCAGGTGAAGAGGTCGAAGCTGGCGCAGCACGGGCTGAGCAGCACGACATCTCCGGCGGAGGCGAATCCGCTGGCGGCCTTCACAGCCTCCTCGGCAGAGAGTGTGTCCTTGATGTTGCCCTTGCCCACGATTCCTTCGAACGCCTCGTGGAACTTGTGGTTATCGACACCGAGGCAGACGATGGCCTTGACCTTCTCCTTGACCAGAGGCTTGAGAACCTCGTAGTCATTGCCTTTGTCGGTGCCGCCTACAATCCACACGACAGGCCTTTTCTGGCATTCGAGCGCATACCAGGCAGCGTCCACGTTGGTGGCCTTGGAGTCGTTGATGTAAAGCACATCCTTGATGCTCAGCACCGGCTCAAGCCGATGCTCGATCGGCTGGAATGTGGAGAGAGCCTCCCTTATGGTCTTGTTGTCGATTCCGGAGGCCTTGGCTGCGAGAGCGGCGGCCATCGAATTGTAGATGTTGTGCTTCCCGCCGAGGGCAAGCTCTTTCAGGAATATGTCGCATTCGTCGTCGCCGTATTTCACGACGATCCTGTCGTCTTTCAGGAACGCTCCCTGCTTTACCTCTTCCTTCTGGCTGAACGGCAGCTGTTTGGCGGAGAGAACGATCTTCTTGAGATGCTCGATGGTGATCTCGTCGTCGGAGTCGAAGATGAAGCAGTCCTCTGGCCTGAGGTTCTGTGTGATGCGGAACTTCGCCTTCACATAGTTCTCCATCTGGTAGCCGTAGCGGTCCAGATGGTCGGGTGTGATGTTCGTGATGATGGCGATGTCCGGACGGAAGTCGTAGCAGTTGTCCAACTGGAAGCTGCTGATTTCCAGAACATAGTAGTCGAAGTGTTCTGTCGCCACCTGAAGGGCGTAGCTTTTGCCGATGTTCCCGCCGAGACCCACGTTTAGTCCGGCGTTCTGAAGCAGGTAGTAGATCAGGGATGTTGTCGTGGTCTTTCCGTTGCTTCCGGTTATGCAGATCTTCTTCGCCGTGTCATAGCGTCCGGCGAACTCGATCTCGGAGATGATGTGGATGCCTTTCGCCTCTATTTTCTTGACAATAGGGGCGGTGCTTGGAATCCCAGGACTTTTGATGACCTCGTCGGCGTTGAGGATAAGCTCCTCCGTGTGGTGTCCTTCCTCGAAGCTGATCTCCCATTCGCGCAGCTCCTTGGCGAAATGTTCGGAAATCTTACCGTAGTCTGAAAGGAAAACATCGAATCCTTTCACCTTGGCGAGAACAGCGGCTCCGACTCCGCTCTCTCCTCCTCCTAAAACTACAATTCTGCTCATATTCTGTTATCTCCTTTTATCTTATTTTCAACAACGCCAGCGTGGCCACCGCGAGGATGACTCCGATCAGCCAGAATCTGGTGACGATCTTGGCCTCAGGGATGGCTCTCTCCGGCCTTGTGATCAGGGCAGGAATACCTTCCTTCTGATAGTGGTGGTGCAGAGGTGTCATCTTGAATATTCTCCGTCCCTCGCCATACTTTCTCTTGGTGAACTTGAAATAAACCCTTTGCATTATGACCGAGAGTGACTCGACCAGGAATATTCCGCAAAGGATCGGAAGAAGCAGCTCCTTGCGCATCAGAACCGCGCTCACTCCGATGATTCCACCGATAGTGAGGCTTCCGGTGTCGCCCATAAACACTTGGGCCGGGTAGGAATTGTACCACAGGAATCCCATCAGGGCCCCGACGAACGCTGACATAAAGATCGCTATCTCGCCGCTCCCCGGGATGTACATTATGTTCAGGTAGCCTGAATTGATCAGGTTTCCTCCCAGCCAGGCCAGGATTCCGAGAACCACTCCGACTATCGCGCTTGTGCCTGCGGCGAGTCCGTCCATTCCGTCGGTGAGGTTCGTGCCGTTGGAGCAGGCCATAATGACAATCACGATCATCAGCACGTAGATCGCCCATTTGCAGTACCAGCCCCACTTCCCTTTGAACGGGGAGAAGCACTTGTAGTCGAACTCGTGGTTCTTCACGAACGGTATTGTGGTTTTTGTGCTCTTGATGACATTCTCCATCTTCCAGCCGGAGTCCTGCGCCACGAGGGTCTCCGAGTCAACGTTCAGTGATTTGCCGCTGCCCTGCTCGACGACATTCGCCACACCTGCCTCCACAGGCACTTTCTCCCTGACGACGATGTCGTCGCTGAAGCAGACCGTGAGTCCGATGATGAGTCCAAGAAGAAGCTGGCTGACCAGCTTGGCTTTCGGATGGAGGCCTTCCTTGTTGTGCTTGAAGACCTTGATGTAGTCGTCGGCGAATCCGAGGGCTCCGCACCACACTGTGGTCAGGAGAAGCAGCTGGGTGTAGATGTTCCTCAGGTTGCAGAACAGCAGGACCGGAACCACGATGCCGAGGATGATGATCACGCCGCCCATAGTCGGTGTGCCTTTCTTCTGCATCTGTCCCTCAAGGCCGAGGTCGCGGATCGTCTCACCGATCTGCTTTAACTGAAGCCATCTGATGATTCTTCGTCCGGCGAAGAAGGAAAGCAGCATAGCGGTGACGCTGGTCAGCATCGCCCTGAATGAAAGGTATGAGAACAGTCCCTGTCCCGGGATGTCATATTGTCTGAGATATTCAAAAAGATGGTAGATCATCGCCGGGTTCTCCTATTCATTTGTTCCGATTTCACAGAAAATCTCCGATACCACCTCGCGTTCGTCGAAGTGCCGGTGTTGCGTTCCGATGATCTGGTAAGTCTCGTGGCCCTTCCCGGCGAGCAGGATGACCGCGCCGTCGCTTGCGAACATCACCGCGGCGCGGATGGCCTCTTTCCTGTCGGCGATAAAAATCGCCTTGGACAAGCCTTTGGTGCTGAATCCTTTGCGGATGTCGTTCATAATGTCTTCCGTCCTCTCGGTCCGGCTGTTGTCGGATGTCACCACGATGCGGTCGGCGTAGTTCTCCGCTATCTTCGCCATCTCAGGCCGTTTCGTCCTGTCCCTGTCGCCTCCGCAGCCGAACAGGCAGATCAGTTCCTTGCCCTCGTCGATGTCCTTCAGCGTCTTGAGCACATTCTCAAGAGCGTCAGGGGTGTGGGCGTAGTCAATCACGACCGAAAGGTTTCTCGGACCTCTGATGACCTCAAGCCGTCCAGACGCTGACTCAAGTGTGCTGATGGCCACAAGAGTCTCCTTAGGGTCGGCTCCCACGGCTATGGCGGCGCTGTAGATGGCGAGTATGTTGTAGGCGTTGTGCTGTCCGATGAGCCTTGTCCAGGTCTCTGTGCCGTCGATTTTCAGCAGCATTCCGTCGAATGTCTCCTCCATAATCCGGCAGGTGTGGTCCGCGATGCCTTTGCAGGAGTACCTGACCACTTTGGCTTTCGTGTTCTGAACCATCACCTCGCCGTTCCTGTCGTCGATGTTGGTGATCGCCGTCGCGGTCGCAGGCAGGTTGTCGAAGAAAAGTTTCTTGCAGCGGAGGTATTCGGCGAAAGTCTTGTGGTAGTCAAGATGGTCGTGGGTGAGGTTCGAGAAGATTCCGACCTTGAACTCAAGTCCGGCTATCCGCTCCTGCTCCACTCCGATCGAGCTTACCTCCATAAAGCAGTACTCGCATCCGGCATTCACCATCTGGCTCATCAGTGAGTTGATGGTGATAGGGTCGGCTGTCGTGTTGGATGTCTCCAATCTCTTGGTCCCCACGTAGTTGGCTATTGTGGAAAGCAGTCCGCAGTTGTAGCCCTGGGCCATAAAGAGACGGTAGAGGAGCGTGACTGTTGTGGTCTTTCCGTTTGTGCCGGTGATTCCGACAAGAGTGAGTTTCCCGGACGGATTGCCGAAGAAATCCGCCGCCATCATCGCCACCGCGCGGCGTGAATCCTTGACTTTTATGAAAGTGAGTCTTTCGGTGGCCGCGCTGTCATATTCAGAGACAACTTTTTTCAATGCCTCCTCATCCTCGTAGGCGATGGCGGCCGCTCCCGCTTCAATCGCCTTGCCGATGAATATGTGGCCGTCGTTGTCGTGGCCTTTCACGGCGATGAATATGCTCCCGGGGGTTACTTTCCTCGAGTCATTGCAGATGTCGGTGATCTCAAGGCCGCGGTCACCCCGCACCTCGGTCACTCCGGCGTTCCTTATGATGTTTTCCAGTCTCATCTCAATGTGAATGTTATCGTTGCCCCGTCGGCGGCCTTCGTGCCAGCCTTCGGGTTCTGGGATGTCACGTGTCCTGTTCCTGAGTATGAACACCTGAATCCGCTGTTCTCAATAATGTAAACCGCATCCTTGAGTCCGAGACCGCTCAGGTCAGGGACTATCCTGTCGGCCGCGTCAGCCTTCAGATCCATTTTCATTCTCGGAACCGTGCCCTTGCGCTCGATCTCCCCGCCCCACTCAGGGTCAAGCGTGTAGATCGCGTCCACTACCTCGCGCATCGCTGTCGCCGGGGCGACACCTCCGAACAGACTCCCTCGTATCAGGCTGGAGTTCATACAGATGATGGCGCTGTACTTAGGATTGTCGGCCGGGAAGAACCCGACGAATGTAGCCATATTGTGGTAGCTTCCGTCCGTTGTCACGTAAGCGTTTTGTTTTCCGTATTTTTCAATGTCCTCCTTGGTGAGAACCTGCTTGGAGGTTCCGGTCTTTCCTGCCACCTGAAGCTTGGCTCCTTTCAGTCTCGTGGCTGTTCCTTCCGATGTCACGGCCTTCATCGCCCTGAGCAGTGTGTCAGCGGTGGCCTTTGAGCATATTGACGCGTTCAGCACGCTTGGCCCTTTCCTCGTCTTGACTGAACCGTCCTTCTCTATGCTCTCGACCAGGTACGGTTTCATCATCCGCCCCTTGTTGGCGATGGCGTTGTAGAACGTCAGAATGTGCAGCGGAGTCTCCTGGATCGCATAGCCGATCGCTGTCGCTCCGAGGTCAGTGGCGCTCCACATCTTGGAGTCAGGAGAGGGCAGGTACGGCTTTTTCAAACCCTCAAGGTCGAAGTCGAAGGCCTGTCCGAGCTTGTACAGGTAAAGCTTGTCGAGGAATTTTTTCGGGTTGTCATTGTAGTTGGTGACGGCGAGGTACCGGAACACGTAGTTTGAGGAGATCTCGAAGCCGTGAAGTATGGAGATGTCGTCTTTGCCGTTGATGTGATCGTCTCTCGGATAACCTTTGATCTCGCCGTTGTTCTTCGGAATGACATCGTCCAGCGACTTGATGCATCCGTCCTCGAGGGCGGTCATCAGCGTGGTGGCCTTGAACACGGATCCCGGTTCGGCCCCGAATCCTATCGCCATATTATAGACCTCGTTCAGACTGCTGTCCTTCGGGCTTTTGGTGAGGTTCACCATCGCCCTGATGGCTCCGGTCTTCACGTCCATCATCACCCCGCACGCCTCCATCACCTTAGGGTTGGAGGCCATCTGCTTTCTTATGGCCTTGTCCATAATGTCCTGGATTGTGATGTCGAGGGTCGTCCTGACATCCAGCCCGTCAACCGGCTTGACGTAGGCGCTGTCATAGTTCTGGATTCTCTCCTTGTTGTCGGTAGGTCTCAGCCAGATCTTGCCCTCCTGCCCGTGCAGGACATAGTCGTACTTCCCCTCAAGCCCTATGTGGTTGTTGCCGTTGGAGTTGCTGTTGTCCTTGACGTAGCCTATCGTGCGTCTGGCAAGCGTCCCGTAAGGGTATTTTCGGGTGTCTTTCTTCAGGACGATGATCCCGCTTTTGTACTGCCCCTCCTCCATCAGCGGAAGTTTCTTCAACTTGAGAAGAGTCTCCCTGTCGATGTTGTCGGCGAGTCTGAGGTACTTGCTCCCTTTCCGTCTGCCGTCAATGATGGATTTGAAAAGTGCGGTTGAGTCCGTTCCCAACTCTCTTGAGAATCCTCCGCAGAAGGCTTTTGCCTTGTCCTGCCACTCCTGCTCAAGGCTCTTTCCGGTTGCGTTTTTCTTACCTTGGAAATATACCTTGCGGACAGTGCAGTCCATCCGCAGCTCGTACATAGGCGTGGACATCGCAAGGATCTCTCCGTTGCATCCGATGATGGCTCCTCGGTCAGGGTCTATGTCGCTTCTGATGACTGACGGAAGGAAGTATTTCTCTATGCTCTTGTCAAGCTTCCAGAAGTGCTGGATGTAGATGATGCGGCCTACCACCACGACCCCGAGGACCAGGACAAGGATGTAGAGCAGGTACAGGATCGCTCCGACCCCGTCCCTTTTCTTCTTGTTTCCCTTTTGATTATCCTGAGCCATAACCTGTTCTATTTTTTGATTCTGTCGGCCGGTTTCGCAGGCATCTCCAGTCCGGAACCTGCGTCGTTCAGCATTTCCCTCACATTGCTCAGACGTGAGTATCCCTCAAGCTCCACCATTTTCTGAGTGTGGTAGATCTCGATGTCCGAGAGGGTCCTACGGTTGTCCTCCACAACTGAGAGTGTTTTCTCTATCTTAAGGCTAAGCCAGATGCTGACCCAGATGAGAAAGAACGTGTAGATGATGTGGACGAAGTACTTCGAGACGTTAAGCCTCAGAAGCAGCTCGCCCTGAAGAATGGCCAACCCGGCGTTGCGCAGCCATTTCCAGATGTCCGAGATTTTCCATTTCCTGAGCTCTGTCATAACGCGCGTCCTCCCTCTTCGACTTTTTCGGCGATTCTCAGCTTGGCGCTCCTTGCCCTTGTGTTGGAGGCGATCTCGCTCTCCTGCGGCAGAATCGGCTTGCGGTTCACCGCCTTGAACGGAGAATAGGTGTTTCCGAATATGTCCTTTTCCTCCTTGCCGTCCGCTCTTCCGGTCTTGATGAAGTTCTTCACCATCCTGTCCTCTAACGAGTGATAGGTGATGACGACCAGCCTTCCTCCCGGTCTAAGGGAGTCGGCCGCCCCTTGCAGGAATTTTTCCAGCGAGCGCATCTCGTGGTTCACTTCGATTCTCAGGGCCTGATAGACTTTCGCAAGGTACTTGTGGTCAGCGAATTTCGGAAGTGCGGGTTTCAGGGCCTCGTCCAGATCCGAGGTTGTCGCTATCGGTTTCCTGTCCCTTGCGGCGATGATGAGTCCCGCCACCTTTCGGGCGTTCTCGACCTCGCCGTAGATTCTGAGAATCCTCTCCAGATCCTCGTTTGAATAGTCATTGGCAATGTCAGCGGCCGTCTTTCCGCCTTCCTGGTTCATCCGCATATCCAGCGGAGCGTCGTAGCGGAAGGAAAATCCTCTCTCGGCCGTGTCGAACTGGTGCGAGGACACACCAAGGTCCGCGAGGATTCCGTCCAGGCCTCCGGGCAGTCTTCCGCCCAGAACGGTGTCGCCTGTCTCGCGCGCAAGGTTCAGCGTGTGGTTGTGTATGAACCGGAAATCCGACAGGATCATCGTCAGGCGCTGATCGTCCAGCCTGTTGTCGATTGCGTCGCTGTCACGATCGAAGGCGATGACGCGACCGTCTTCATTTAAGCGTGAAAGTAGTTCGGCGGTGTGACCACCGCCTCCGAATGTGACATCGGCGTAAATCCCTGACGGATTGGTGACAAGGGCGGAAATGCTCTCGTCAAGCATCACTGGTGTGTGGTATTCTGACATCCTGCGGTTCCTCCTACCTCTGTTGAGACAGTTGCCCGGCGATGTTCAAGAATTCCTCGTTTGAGATGGCTCCGGCCTCGAATTTCTCCTTGGCCCAGATCTCGATCTTGTAATCGTTGCCCGAGAAGACTACCTCTTTCGTTACACCAATGGATTCCAGGAGCTTCTTTGGGATCGAGATGCGTCCGAGCTTCGCGTCAGGTTCGACGACGGCGCGGTCACGCATATATTCCCTCCAGAAAGCGGCGTGGGAGCGATTAAAGAAATTCAGTTTTGACTTGACCTCCTCGGACTGGCGTTCCCATTCCTCGAAGGTGTACATTTCGAGGCAGTCCTCGAAGATATCTTTCTTTATAACAAACCTTTGGTCACCCTCGGACGGCATCAGGGACTTGAACGGCGAAGGGAAAACCACTCTCCCTTTGTCGTCAATCCTACCTGAATATTCTCCGATGAATGTGATCATAAGTTATCGTCTTTCACGCTTGGTCACAAAGTTAGGAATTATTTTCCATTTTATTCCACTTGTTTCCAATTTTTTCCACAATGATATTCACAACGTCACTTTTTGCCGATCTGGCCTTGTCCCCATGCGCCCGTATCCCTCTCTGATCCTTCTGAGAATTATTTGGCGAAATGATGAAAAAGGAGGCCTTAAAGCCCTTTTGTGGACTTTGAGGCCTCCTTTGTCGGGATATTCAATTAGAGTTTAGAAGTTGCCCTTTGTGGCGTTGTCCCACCAGACGCGGGTTCCGCCCTGGTCGCCTGAATGGCCGGTCGGGCTGGTGTTCTCCTGATTGAGGAGATCGATTCCGGTCTTGAGGCCTTCGGCGTTGGTGTCACCGGCGTTGCTGCTGTAGATCTGACGGCGTACGCCTTCCTCAGTTGTGACCGCTCCGTTGCTCTCGTTGACGTAGGCAGGGAAGAGAACCGGGTAGCCGGTACGTCTCTGCTCGGCCCAGGCCTCTGTTGAGAGAGGGAAGAGGGCGATGTACTTTTGGGTCATAATGCGGGCGAGCTTGTCCTCGTTGGAGGCGTTGTTGTCCCACTTGACACAGAGTTTGTTGACAGCAGGAGTGTTGAGCTTCTTGTCGAATGGATCGACGAAGTCAATTTGGGTGCTTGTGCCGTTGATGTAGTTGTCAACAGCGCCGTTCTCGTAGGCTGAGATCTCGGCGTACTTGCCCTTGTAGGCAAGCTCGTTGGCCATTGAGGTCCTGATGCCCTGCTCGTAGAGGGACTTCACGTCACCTGATGTCCATCCCCTGAGGGCTGCCTCGGCGAGGAGGAAGTAAGACTCGGCCTGCTTGAAGATTGGCAGCGGAGCGGCGTAGATGCCGATCGTGTTGCTTCCGTCAACCCAACCGGAGAGGTTGCCCCAGTTGTTCGGCTTGGAAGGAAGGCCGCTGGCGAAGCGGATGCCGTAGTAGCCGGTACCCTTCGCTACATTCTGTCCGTCCTCTGTTGTGAAAGCGCCCTGGTTCTTCGCCATATAAAGAGGCTGGCGAGGGTCTTTGAGACCTGACATCAATGTCACGAGGTTGGCGTTGAATCCGCAGTCACCCCAGGCGAACATCAGCCAGAGTTCGTTCTCGAGGCTCTTGTCAATCATAATGTCCTTGCCTCCGTTGGCGAGGGTGTTGGCGGCGGCCGCCTTGGCGATGGCCTGAAGGTCATAGTTGTCAGCCTTCATCTCGCTTTCTCTCTTGGAAAGACGGAGGGCGATACGGAGCTTCATCGTGTTGGCGACCTTCTTCCACAGCTCGATGTCGCCACCGCACCAGATGTCGAAGGCGGCCAGGCTGGATTTCTCGCTGTCCGTAGCGCTGTTGAATCCTTCGAGAGCCTTCTCGATGTCGTCAAGCATAGTCTCGTAGAGCTTCTGCTGGCTGTCGAACGGGAAGTAGGACTCGTAGTCTCCGGAAAGGATGGAACTGTGGGCGAGAGGACCATACACGTCGGTGGTCATCATAAGGCTGTAGGACTGCACGATGCGCATAACACCTGCGAGTGCCGCCTCGTTCTTGCCGTCAAAAGTGGTGATAAGCCTCCTTGTGTTGTTGAACACGTGGAGGTAGTGGTTCTCGTACATACCGCCCGAGTGACCTCTGTTCTCGCCCATATCACCGTTGGTGAAGTTTCCGTTAGGGGTCATAAAGTAACCGCTGTAGAAATCCACGGTGAGGTTGGTCCAGAACTGGAACATATTCTGCTGAGGAGGGTAGCAGTACTGCATCGGCTCAGCGCACTGTGAGGAAAGTGGAAGGTCGTCCGGGTTCACCTGCACGTCGCTGGTGTTCATCTTCTCGAAGTCGCCTGTGCAGGCACCGATTCCGAGTCCGAACAAGGCCGCTACTGAATATTTAAAACTATTTTTCATTGTCGTTTGATGTTTAGAAGTTGAG
>CAYZKZ010000015.1:5252-39985 GCA_964479325.1 uncultured Muribaculaceae bacterium | reverse complement strand
TGAGTCCTCCGTCGATGTCCTTCTGGGCGAAGAGTTCCTTGGCGTTTGAAGGCTTGCAGCTTCCGCCGTAGAGGATTGTGGTGTCCTCGGCGACAGTCTCACCGAACTTCTCGGCAAGCACGTTGCGGATGCAGGCGTGGATCTCCTCAGCCTGCTCGGCGGTAGCGGTCTTGCCCGTGCCTATGGCCCAGACTGGCTCGTAGGCTACGATGATCTTGGACATCTCCTCGGCGGTGAAGTTGTAGAGGACGTTCTTGATCTGCTCGGTAACGACCTCGAAATGCTTTCCGGCCTCTCTCTGCTCAAGGTTCTCACCAACGCAAAGGATTACACCGAGACCTGCCGCAAGGGCGAGCTTTGTCTTCTCGATGAGCTTCTCGTCAGTCTCTCCGTAGTACTGCCTTCTCTCGGAGTGTCCGAGAATTGTCCACTGGCAGCCGACGGAGGTGAGCATATTCACAGCGATCTCGCCGGTGTAGGCTCCCTTCTCGTGATCAGCGCAGTTCTGGGCTGAAAGCTCAACCTTGGAACCCTTGAGGGCCTCCGCTACAGAAGCGAGGTGGGTGAAAGGAGGGGCAACGATAAGACCTACATTCTCTGGAGTCTCGACAGACTTCGCGGCGACAGCCTTCGCAAGTTCAACGCCTTCCTGGAGTGTTGTGTTCATCTTCCAGTTTCCGGCAACGATTTTCTTTCTCATATTCGTTAATCTTTAAACTGTTAATTTCGTTTGCAGTCTGCAAATTTACGTTATTTTTGCCTAACTTTGCACAAAATCAGCGTGAAAATAAGAAAACACGCCACTAAATGTAAAAACTAAAGTATAATTCATTCGATGAAGAATTTCGTAGAGGAACTCAAATGGAGAGGTATGATCCAGGACATTATGCCCGGGACAGAGGAAAAACTAATGGAAGGACCGCAGGCCGCCTACGTGGGGATTGACCCGACCGCCGACTCCCTGCACATCGGCCACCTTGTCAGCATTATGATCCTTAAGCATTTCCAGCAGTGCGGTCACAAGCCTATCGCGCTGATCGGCGGAGCGACCGGAATGATCGGCGACCCTTCGATGAAGTCCCAGGAGAGGAATCTTCTCGACGAGGAGACCCTACAGCACAACATCGCCGGGATCAAGAAACAGCTTTCAAGAATCCTTGACTTCGACTCTGACGCTCCGAACAGGGCCGAGCTTGTCAACAACTACGACTGGATGAAGAACTACTCGTTCCTGAACTTCATCCGCGACGTGGGCAAGCACATCACGGTCAACTATATGATGGCGAAGGACTCTGTCAAGAAGCGTCTTTCGAGTGAGTCCCGCGAGGGAATGTCATTCACCGAGTTCAGCTACCAGCTGCTCCAGGGCTACGACTACCTCTGGCTCTACGAGAACAAGGGCTGCCGTCTCCAGCTCGGCGGAAGTGACCAGTGGGGCAACATCACCACCGGAACAGAACTCATCCGCAGGATGCTCGGCAAGACCGACGCGTTCGCCCTCACCTGCCCTCTCATCCGCAAGGCCGACGGCACAAAGTTCGGAAAGACAGAGAAAGGCAACATCTGGCTCGACCCTGAGAAGACCTCGCCTTACGAGTTCTACCAGTTCTGGCTCAACGTCAGCGACGAGGACGCGGAAAGGTACATCAAGATCTTCACTCTCCTGGACAAGGAGACCATCGACGCCTCGATCGAGGAACATCGGCAGGATCCGGGACGCAGAACGCTCCAGCAGCTTCTCGCCAAGGAACTTACCACAATGATCCACGGCGCTGATGAATATGCCAACGCGGTCTCCGCCTCAAAGATGCTTTTCGGCAACTCGACCTCCGACGAGCTTAGGAAACTCGACGAGAAAACCTTCCTCGCGGTGTTCAGCGGAGTCCCGACATTCGACATCCAGAAGAGTGACCTTCCGTGCGACATCCTCGACTTCCTCGCCGTGAAGACACAGGTCTTCTCATCCAAGGGTGAGGCCAGAAAGATGGTTCAGGGCAACGGAGTGAGCATCAACAAGGACAAGATCTCCGACATCGCCTACGAGGTCTCAGAGAAGGACATCGTGGACGGGAAGTACATCCTCGCCCAGAAAGGTAAGAAGAACTACTTCATAATCAACGTTCTTTAATATGGAGAAACCGGCAAGCACAAGGCAACTCAAGGTTGCGAGAGAGATCCAGAAGGATCTTGCGGAGATCATCCGCGGCAAGGGGATGGCCGTGTTCGGAGGAGCGATGGTCACAGTCAGCGAGGTCAGGGTCAGCCCCGACCTTTCGCTCGCCAAGACCTACGTGAGCATATTCCCTTCCTCCAAAGCCGAGGAGGTGATGAAGATTCTGACCGACAATGTCAAGACATTGCGAGGAGAACTCGGGCATCAGGTCGCCAAGCAGCTCCGCATCGTGCCTGAGATTGTCTTCTACCTTGACTCTTCTTTGGACTACGCCGAACACATCGACGAGCTGTTGAAGAAGTAAGAGGCGGTTCCCGCAAGGCGGAATATTCAGAAAAGATTGTCCCGACGTCAGCCGATGTTTGCGGATTTGCGGGAAAATGAATATCTTTGCGAATGGAATTGAGGTATGGTGTAATGGTAGCACTACAGATTTTGGTTCTGCCAGTTCAGGTTCGAGTCCTGATATCTCAACCGGAAGAGGAGGAACGGAAACGTTTCTCCTTTTTATTTAAATAAAGATCGTTATGAAAGGAGTCTATCTATTTCTTGCCGACGGTTTCGAGGAGATCGAGGCGCTCGCCACAGTGGATGTGCTTAGAAGAGGCGCGGTTGAAGTCCGCACCGTGTCCATCACCGGAATGCAGGTCGTCAACGGAGCCCACGGAGTTCCTGTTACAGCCGACCTGACCTGGCCCGAATTCAAGTCAGGAGCAGTGTCCGGCGGGACCGACGCCGGGGACGCTATGATTTTCCCCGGAGGAATGCCAGGCACAAAGAATCTGGCCGAGAATCAGGAACTGATGGAAATGATGAGGACGCACTACGCGGAAGGCGGGACATTAGCGGCTATCTGCGCCGCACCGGGACTCGTCATCCCGCAACTTCCGACTCTTAGGGGAAAACAATTCACCTGCTACGACGGCTTCGAGGCCGCTCCGATTGAAAAGGGCGGTGAATATCTCAAAGCGGCCGCCGTGACCAGCGGCGATCTCATCACCGGACGAGGTCCGGGATGCGCAGTGGAGTTCGCACTGGCCATCGTAAGACACCTGAAAGGCTCGGCCGTCGCCGACGAGATCAGCAAGGGAATGCTCTTCAACTCCCCTGCATAATCCACGGAAACCATTACTTGATCTCAAGGAGATCCGACCAGGATGTGGAGTAGAGCCGGGAGCAGAACTCCTGGCGTATTCCGTCTGAATAGTGTCCCGGACGCTGGGTCGCGAGCCTCAGAAGATTCTTCCCGGAGGTGTTGACCTGATCCATCACCTTTGAGATCCGGTCGTCACGGTCACGGGCATCCTGGTCGAAATCGAAAAGGGTGGTCTGGATGGAGTCGGCCTCCACGACGTCGGAGACCGTCACACCTGCCCTTTTATATTCAAAGCCATCCCGGAAGACCATCCTCAGCGCCCTCAACGCGGCGGTGACAATCTCCTTCGCGCTGCTGGCCGGGACATCAAGGCGGACGCTTGCGTTCGGGAAGTACTGCGGAAGGTCATCCCTGAAACGGTTGGTCTGGATGAACACTCCCACGGCATACGCCGCCGTGCCGTCCGAGCGGAGTTTCTCGGCGCATTTCCCCGCGAAATCCGAGACCCGGAGCGTCATCTCGTCAAGGTCTGTCACCATCTTGTCGAAGGATCTCGACGTGCAGATGCTCTTGCGCTTCTCACCGCGGTCATCCTCGACCATACGCTTCCCCTGAAGCTCGCACCAAGTCCTGACCCCGCCTATTCCCATCATTCCGCGCACCCAATCCCGCGGACGGCCGATGAAGTCCAACGCCGTCCTCACACCAGCGGACTCCAACTTTGGAGCGCCTCGCCAACCTATCCCCCAGACCTCGCCTATCGGTGTCAAGGCCAGAGCCTTACGAATCTTTTCCTCGGAATCTATGGCGCAGACTCCCCTGTAGCCTTTGTATTTCTTGGCGAAATGGTTGGCTACCTTGGCGAGCGTCTTGGTGTCGGCTATTCCGACGCTGACCGGAATGCCTGTCCAACGGCGTATCCTCACGATAAGATCCGAGCATATTCCTTTAAGACGGTCAGGAGAGACTCCGTCCATATCCATATACGCCTCGTCGATCGAATAGACCTCCAGACGCGGGGCGACCTCGGCGAGAATCGACATCACGCGGGAGGAAAGGTCGCCGTAAAGGGTGTAGTTGGAGGAGCGGACGACCAGTCTCCCCTGCTCCACCAAATAACGGATCTTGAAGAACGGAGTCCCCATCTTGATCCCCATCGCCTTGCTCTCGTTGCTTCTCGCGACCACGCATCCGTCATTGTTGGACAGGACCACGACAGGACGGCCTTCCAACTCCGGTTGGAAAGCCCTCTCGCACGAAACGAAGAAATTGTTGCAGTCAACTAACGCGTACACACTTTCTTGATGACGTAGGTTACCACACCCCAGACCGTGAAGTCGTTGGACTCAGTCACTTCAATCGGGGGATACTTATCGTTCGCCGGAAGCAGCCATATTCTTTGATGATCAAGAATATTATAGGAGACGCCGGGTCTGGAGGCTTTGACGGCTCCTCCTGCCGCGGGATCCCTGAACGAGATGAACTTCAGGGCGAACTCGCCGTCAACGAAGCACACCGCCATATCCCCTTCCTTAGGCTCGATGGACTTGTCAACCACCAGCACGTCCCCCTCGTTCACATCAGCATCCACCATCGAATCTCCCACTACCCTTGCGAAAAAGGTCGCGGAAGGATGGCGCACCAACTCCTTGTTGAGGTCGATGAACGAATTGATGTAGTCCTGCGCCGGTGACGGAAAACCGGCGTGCACGCCACTCTCCATCATCGGAGGCAAAATCTCCTTCTTATCTTCTTCAACCGCCATTTTATGAATATACTTTAGAAGTGTCCCGAAATATTCCCGCCCCACTCGACGGAATGCAAAGATAGTGAATATTCAGATTTATATTGTTATTTATGATTTTTTTGAAAAAATTATTGTTTTCCATAAATTAATTAATATATTTGCAAAAGAAGCGACGCAGGAGAGAGATCCTGCCGCCATTACTTAAAATTTACGCGATATGATTACCTGGTGGACATCACTTAGTACGGCAATGCAGGTTCTTTGGGCCGTGACACTTTCAGCTACACTGATTTTCGTCATCCAGACCGTTATGACCTTTATGGGACTCGGAAACAACGACGGAGATTTCGACCTTGACACTTCGGACGGCTCCTTTGACGCCGACCCGTCGATGAACCTCCTTACGTTCCGCAACCTTGTCAATTTCTGTCTCGGATTCGGATGGACGGCGGTCCTGATGCGAGGCAGCATCGAGTCCAACGCTCTGCTCATCATCGTCTCGGTCATTGTGGGCATACTGCTTGTCGCCGTCGTGATGTGGATCTTCAAATGGCTCAGCGGAATGCAGCAGACAGGCAACATCGACGTCCATAAATCCGCGGTCGGCTGCGAGGGAAAAGTCTATCTCACGATTCCGGGCAACCGCAAAGGCGAAGGCAAGGTTCAGATCACAATCAACAACGCCGTCAGGGAATATGACGCCGTGACCGACGGTGACACCATTCCGAACGGCAAGGCGATAAAGGTCACGGAAGTCATCAACGACTACACCCTGCTGGTGGAAGAGTTGACACCGACGATCATCTGACGGACGTGGCGAACTACAAGCCGGAAAATTCTAACTGACACAAATAATAACAAAAACAATCACAATCATTCATTAAATTTATAGATTATGGAACTATCTCTGATCCTTATCATCGTCGCCGTTGTCTTCGTGACATTCTCGGCGATTCTCAAACGCTACCGCCGCTGTCCTTCGGACAAGGTGATGGTCATCTACGGTAAGACAGGAAAGAACAAGAGCGGCTCGATCTCCTCCGCCCGCTGCATCCACGGTGGAGCGGCATTCATCTGGCCTGTGTTTCAGGACTATGCGTTCCTTGACCTCAAGCCGATCTCCATCGAGTGCAACCTTACCAACGCCCTCTCGAAGCAGAACATCCGCGTGGATGTGCCTTGCCGCTTCACAGTCGGAATCTCAACTGAGCCTGACAGTATGACAAACGCGGCCGAGAGGCTTCTCGGACTCTCCATCGACAACATCCAGAACATCGCCACCGACATCCTTTTCGGTCAGCTCCGTCTGGTGATCGCGACGATGGACATCGAGGAGATCAACTCGGACCGTGACAAATTCCTTGTGGCCGTCAGCCAGAACGTGGAGGCAGAACTCCGGAAAATCGGACTGAAGCTCATCAACGTGAACGTGACCGACATCCGCGACGAGTCCGGCTACATCGAGGCCCTCGGTAAGGAAGCCGCCGCCAAGGCCATCAACGACGCCAAGAAGAGCGTGGCCGAGCAGAACCGCTACGGTGAGATCGGTAAGGCTGAGGCCGACAGGGACAAGGACATCAGGATCGCCGAGACGCAGAGGGACACCCGTATCAAGACAGCGGCGGCCAACGCCCTTGCGGTACAGGGAGAGAACACCTCTAAGATCGACATAGCGAACTCCGATGCGATGCGCCGCGAGAAAGAGGCCGAGGCATCCCGCGTCGCCGTGGCGGCCGAGAAGGTTCAGGCAGCGAAGGCTCTCCAGGAGGCCTACCAGAGCGAGCGTGACGCCGAGCTTGCCCGCGCCGAGAGAGAGAAGGCGACACAGCAGGCCAACATCGTCGTGCCTGCCCAGATCGACAAGGAGAAACTCATCATCGAGGCAGAGGCAGAGGCAGAGAAGATCCGCAGAATGGCAAAGGGAGAGGCCGACGCCATCTTCGCCAAGATGGACGCTCAGGCCCGCGGTACATTGGAGATTCTCTCAAAGCAGGCCGACGGTTTCAACGAACTCGTGAAAGCCGCCGCCGGAGACCCTCAGAAGGCCGTGCTTATGCTCATCGCCGACAAGCTTCCTGAACTTGTCAAGACTCAGGTCGAGGCTGTCAAGGGCATAAAGATCGACAAGGTCACCGTCTGGGACGGCAACGGCGAGGGAAAGAACGGAAAGACTTCGACCGCGAACTTCATCTCCGGTCTGATGGGTTCCGTCCCTCCTCTTCAGGATCTGTTCAATATGGCCGGAATGAACCTGCCTGAGTACCTCAAAGGCAAGGAAGTCAAGCCTGAGGAGCAGACCCAGACCGAAAACGCTGAAAAATAGTCATTATGCCTATAGTGGTAAATGTCGATGTGATGCTGGCTCGGCGGAAGATGACTTCCGCCGAACTGGCCGAGAAGATCGGACTTTCAGCGGTGAACCTGTCGATTCTGAAGACAGGGAAAGCAAAGGGCATCCGGTTCAGCACACTCGACGCGATCTGCAAGGCATTGGACTGTCAGCCCGGCGATTTGCTCGAGTACCGCGAGGAGGCTGAGTGAACCCTTACACCATCGATTTAACGGGAGCGGAACTGAAAAGCCGCTCCTTTTCGTTATATTTGTAAGGATATTCACCGGAATATTCAAAATCACTTTCCAGGGAACACGACAACAAAATTTGATGAATATGAAAAAAGCGTTTCTTTTGGCAGCCGTGACAGTGGCTGTCGTCTGTGCGGGAACAGATGTCTCCGCACAGAAAAAGACAAGGAAGAGCCAGCTGGTTCTGGATGGAACGGTGGTCAACGTCAATCCGTTGGCCAGGACATCACCCGTCGAGGACAAACTACTCTCAATGACAAATCCCGGCATTGAATATGCCCCTACGAAGACCGTCTATCTCTACCCGATGGGGCAGGATTCAGACCAGGGGATAGTCGAGGATGGAGTCGCCGTGACACAGGGACCGCTCGTGTCCAACAGGCTTGAAGGTCCTGAGAAAGGCGGCAAATGGGGAAACATCTCCAATGTGACGGACAGTGCCAGAATAGACCTTTACATCCCCGAGAATCCCAACGGACAGATGGTCATTACCTGTCCCGGTGGAGGCTATTTCAGCCTTTCCACTTGGAACGAAGGCACTTATGTAGCGAAATGGCTGAACGACAGAGGTATAGCCTGCGCCGTCCTGAAATACCGTCTGCCGAACGGGCACAAGGAGGTTCCGCTTCAAGACGTGCAGAACGCATTCCGCTATTGCAGACATCATTCCGAGGAATGGGGAATACGGCAGATCGGTGTGATGGGATTCTCCGCCGGAGGACACCTTGCCAGCACGGCGGAGACGATGTACGTTGACTCCACGACAAGACCTGACTTCGCTGTTCTCCTCTACCCTGTCATCCTGATGGACGAGGAGAACACTCACAAGGGAACAATTAACAAGCTCCTTGGCAACGCCGAGGAATGGGCTGAAAGAGAGGACAAGACCTTCGGGCAGTGGTACGATATGCAGTCCGAATACGAAGGTCTGAAAAGGAAATACACAACTCACAGGGACGTGACTCCGACAACTCCCCCTACATTCATAGGTGTGAGTTCATACGATAACATCGTGCCGGTGACAAGTTCCGTCAAATTCTATCAGGCTCTTGTCAAGAACAAAGTTCCTGCTGAACTTCACATCTACCCTAAGGGCGGACACGGATGGGGATTCACAGACCTGAGCCTTGGACTCGACCCGAAAGTCTGCAAGGACAACCTCGGTTCGTGCAGGCCTGAGTTCTCAGCCGCCTTGGAAAGATGGCTCGGCCAGCAACTTGAGAACGTGGACGGGAAAAAGGAGGCTCCTAAGGTGACTAAAGAACAGTTCACCCGCAAGCCGGACAAGATTGTGAACCTCTACCCTGAAGGTCAGAACGTGGATAAGGGCATAGAGGGAATAACCCTCGGCCCGGGCGAGTCCAACGGCTGCACAAAGCAGGAGGAGGAGACCAAAGAACACAACCTCAAATTCACAGGCGACAGCGCAAGGTTCGAGCTTTATCTGGCCAAGAATCCAAACGGAAAGATGGTGATCATCTGTCCCGGAGGAGCCTATTGGTTCACAGCCTACGTCCACGAGGGACAATACGCCGCCGAATGGCTCAACAGTCAGGGTATCAGCGCCGCCGTCGTGAAGTACAGACTTCCTTACGGTCACTGGAACGTGCCTCTGTACGATGTGCAGAACGTGTTCCGCTACTGCCGTCATTATGCCGAGGAGTGGGGTGTGAAGCAGATTGGCGTTATGGGATTCTCAGCGGGAGGACACCTTGCCGCCACCGCCTCGACGCAGTATATCGACGCGGAGACCAGGCCGGATTTCTCGATTTTAGTCTATCCCGTCATCTCTTCCGAGCCTGGAGTGGGTCACGAGGGCAGTTTCAACAACCTTATCGGAACCGAGAAAGCCTGGTACAACAGGAAGGGCAAGGATTTCGAGACCTGGGACGCGGGGAAGAAGAAATATGAGAGTCTGAAGGAGAGATATTCATTGGACAAGCAGGTCAGCGCGGACACGCCTAAGACATTCATCATCTTCAGTTCCAACGACTACGGTGTGCCTCCGGAGAACGAGGTACGCTACTTCAACGCACTTGTCCAGAACGGTGTGCCTTGCGAGATGCACGCATTCCCGGGCGGCGGCCACGGCTATGGCTTCAGCAACATCAAGTACGGCAACGACGCCATCTGGGAATATCGCGCTGACTTCTTAGGCTCGATGGCACGATTCCTCAAGGAACTGTAACCATCGGTTCAAGGCTTCGGTCACTGAGCTCGTGGAAGTGACATTACTGGCATAGGCGGCGCTTCGACAGGCTCAGCGACCACCATAGCACAAAAAAGCCATCCCTGAAATCCGGGGATGGCTTTTTTTGTGCAAAGGTAAAAACTGGTGCTTACCCTTTTATATTCATAAAATTACTCTGCTTCGGCGGTCTCGCCAGGCATCATCACGACCTCGACGAAGTTGCCGGAGTTGTAGAGTCTGGCAGCGGCCTCGCGGATGCCCTCCTTGGTCAGTCTGTTGACCGCGGCCTCCCACTCCTTGTCGTTGTCGTAGCCTTCACGGAAGTAACTGAGGATGTTGGAGAGCCAGTAGGAGTTGTTGATCCTGCTTTCAGGAACGTTCTTCTTGAAATGCTCCACAGTCCTCTTGAACTGCTCGTCGGTCGGACCTTCCTCGGCAAGCTTGCGGAAGCCTTCCTGAGCGAGGGTCCTCAGCTTTTCGGCCATAGCCGGCTTACAGTTGAAATAGACCTGAAGGAGATACCTTGAATCAGGAATCTTGCGGGCTCCTATGGCAGAGGACGCCCCATAGGTGCCGCCCTCATCCTCACGGAGAGTGTCGGTGTAGATCTGGTCGAGAATATAGCTTACGGCGCTGACAAGTGTCCTGTCCTTGACGGAGAACGGATGGTAGTCGCTATAGACCTGAAGCACAGTCGCAAGAGGGGTCTCCATCTTCTGCTCGAACACGTCGGAGACCTTGCCCTTCACAAGCTGCGGCAGCACGTCAGCCCACTTGGCGGCCTTCTTTCCCTTAGGGAGAGAACCTACATATTTCTCCACAAGAGGCTTGAGTGACTCAGGATTGAAGTCACCGACAATCACCATAACCGCTCCGGCCGCGTCGGAGAAGAGCTTGCGGTAGTTCCTCTCTATGGTCTGGAGATTAGCCTTCCCGAGCTTGTCCATCGAAATCACCTCGTTTCTCGGATCATCATTGTAGAGGACCTTGGTGAACCTCCTCTGGAAAGCGAAGTTAGGGGTGTTCTCGATGTTAGGAAGGACAGCCTTCAGCTGAGCCATCGCATTGTCGAACTCTTCCTGATCGAAGCGAGGCTCGACGAAGTTAAGGTAAAGCAGCTGGAACGCAGTCTCAAGATCCTTGACAGATGAGTTACCTGAGATTCCGTTGTAGAGTGCGTCGATGAAAGGACTGACACTTACCATCTTGCCGGAGAGCATCTTTGACAACTCAGTCCCCTTGAACTTGGACAGGCCCTGCGAACGCTGGAAAAGACCGAATATGTTATCGTCGAACGAAGCCAGATCCTCGGTCGGAATCAGGCTCTCGCCTCCGTTCTTGTAGAGCGAGAAGAGAATCTGGTCCTTCTTGTAGTCTGTAGGCATAGCCACCACCTTCACTCCGTTGGAGAGAATCCACTCGGTGGCCCCGTAGATGGTCGTGGCGGTCTTCTTGACCTTGCCGCCCTTCAGGGAAGCAGGATCCATCAGCGGTTCATTGGACGCCTCCTCGGCCGGAGCCTCTATCTCGGACTTCTTCACCTCGTCGATGACCTGAAGTAGCTGCTCGGCGGTAGGTGTGGAGATGCCTTCCTTCTCAGGACCGCTGTAGATCACCACAAGGCTGTTGGCATCAGTCAAAGACATAGAGAGAACCTGATTGATCACCGATGTGGAAAGCTGGCCGAACAAATTCTTGACAAGCTCAAGTTTCTCTGACGGAACCATATAGGCATAGCTGCTGAAGAAGTGGTTGATAAGCGGTTTGACAAACTCACTGTTCTTCCTTGTGTCGGCGCTGTTGGCCGCCTTCTCATAAGCGGCGATGATGTTGTCCTTCGCCCTTGCCACCTCGGCATCGGTCAGTCCGTACCGTTTCATCCTCTCAAGTTCGGTCACAAAGGCCTTGAATCCGCCGAGGATGTTGTCCTCCTTCAAGCCGACATTGCCGTCCGCTCCCTCAATGGCCTCGCAGAGCTTCCCGAATCCGAAACTTCCGTAGAGATAAGGCGAGTCAGCCTTTGATGTGATGTCATCGAAACGCTCGCTCATCACTGACTGTACAACGCTCTCTACCAGATCCATCATAAGTCCCGAGACAGTCGCGTTGAGAGCCTCGTCACGAGCCTCGCTCTCCCACACCATCTCGACCGAGGAAGAGGTGGTCTCGGGATCGGTGATGACGGCGACCCTCGGCTCGGAGAACTCCTTGAACTGAATCTTCTCCTTAGGCTTAGGGTTGACAGCCGCTGGAATGTCGGCGAAAATCGTCTTGATCTTGGACTCGACGGAGGCGACATCAACGTCACCAACGACAACAACGGCCTGAAGGTCTGGACGGTACCAAGTGTGATAGAAGTTCTCAAGGCTCTCCGGCTTGAATGTCTCCAAGTTCTCCTTGCTTCCGATCAGGGTGCAGGTGGCGTACTTGGTGTCACCGTAGAGATAAGGAAGGGACTTCTCGAATGTTCTCCATCCGGCGTTCCTGCGCGTGCGCCTCTCCTCGATGATCACAGGACGCTCCTTGTCGATCTCGACAGGATCGTTGGTCACGAAATGAGAATAGTCGTGCAGAATCAGAAGGCAGGTGTCAACGACCGACTCCCTTACCAAAGGAATATTATTGAGCATATAGGTGGTCTGGTCAATGCCGGTGGCGGCGTTGACGTTACCTCCGAACGAGGCTCCTATGCTCTGAAGCCAGTTAAGGATTCCCTTGTCCGGGAAATTCTTCGTGCCGTTGAAGCACATATGCTCAAGGAAATGAGCGAGACCGTCCTGGTCAGGTGTCTCCTGGATGGCGCCGACATTTGTGGCGAGGTAGAACTCCGCCCGGCCGGCCGGTTTGTCATTGTGCCTGATGTAGTAGGTCAGGCCATTCTCCAGCTTGCCTACCTTGACCTCAGGGTCGTTCGGCAGCTGCGGCATCTGAGCCCGTGCCGAGAACGCCAAGGCGGACAGCACGAACGCCGAGATTAAAATCAGAAATCTTTTCATAAACAATTTATTGTTAGGATTATCGTTGTTCTTCTTCGACATATTCCAAGATGTCGCCAGGCTGGCATTTCAAAGCCTTGCACAAGGCGCTCAAAGTGGAGAACCGCACGGCCTTGGCCTTTCCGGTCTTAAGAATCGAAAGGTTGGCTGGCGTGATTCCTATCTCCTCGGCGAGTCCGGCGGAAGACATCTTGCGCTTGGCAAGCATCACATCAACATTTACTATTATTGGCATAACTATTCGTTTTATGTAGCGCAAACTTACTTCATAATTCTCGTTTTTCCAAACAATATTCACGAATTTCGATAAATAATTATTGAATATATCGACACCAGCGGAAATTCAGCGCAAAAGCGTTATATTTGTCAAGGAAAGACCGCACCGGCACTTCGACAAGCTCAGTGACCGCAGGTCGGCATCAGTGACCGCAGGTCGGCATCAGTGACCGTAGGTTCGGCTACCGTATTCTCGTCCCTGAAATTTAGTCACTGAGCCTGCGGTCACTGAGCCTGCGGTCACTGAGCTTGTCGAAGTGCCGAAGTGCCGAACCACCGAAGTGCCGAAGCACCCGACACCGACAAAAGCGACAAAACGCACAAAGAGACAAGAATATGTTCGAGGATTTCAGACTGAGGGTCTTCTTGACCGTAGCGGAGAAAGGCAGCTTCACAAAGGCCGCCAAGTTTCTTGGTGTCTCCCAACCTGCTGTAAGCCAGAACATAGCGGAACTGGAGAAGTCCGTCGGGAGAGAGCTGTTCAACAGAAACAGAAGCTCGGTGGCACTCACGCCGAGCGGCATAGCTTTTAAGGAATATGCTGAAAGAATCCTCTATTGGTACACCTCGGCGGAAAAGATGTTCGGGCAGACAGGCAGACTCACGGCCGGAAGACAGATAAGAATCGCCGCGGACAGCACCATCGCAGACTACGTTCTTCCGGACATACTGGCCAAACTGCTTGTGTCCAGCGAAACGGTCTCATTTCTGGTAACCGGTCTGGACTCATCCGAAAAGGCAGACATAACAATCGTCGGCAAACCTCACACATCCGAATTGCGGCTGGACGAGGGAATGGATTTCGCCGTAGAGATTCCGGCAGTAGCCATAAGTTCCGATCCTGAATATTCGAAAATTCTCCGCCTTACTGATCTGCCCGGCAATGTCAGGCTGGCGGCCCTGCAAGCATATTCAGAAACTCTGGACCCTGACATTCTGGCCAGAACCGCCGTCATCTCCGCTTCCGCCGCCGGGATCATCCGCCTTGTGAAGGGAAACCCCGACATCATCGGCATCGTCCCCCTCGCCGCCGCCCCCTCCGACCTGCACAAGCTCAGCATCCCACTCCCCCGCCTCGCGACCGATTTCTATCTTCGCCCCTCCGCCGCCTTCGCCTCCGACCCCGTCCTCTCCGTCATCAAACGGCTCTTCGCCGAACTGTAAAGCATAATATTTTCACCCACTTTGCCGCAAAAAGCAACCTCCTATAAACAAGCCTTTTACAAAAGAGTACCAGGTCAAACAGAATGGCACGGATACAGTAGTTGTTGATTATCAAATACTTGTACCTAACGTAGGACTAAACACGAGAGAACTGTCAAGAGAAAGCCAGCCATCCGGCATCCGAAGGATTTCCAGTTCCAGAACCCTATTTGGTTCATACGGTAAAAGCAGATCATCCATATCAAATTCCAAACAAACATAAGGAACGCCAAGACACGCAGACAATAGCAAAAAGTGCTATCAGCAAAACGGGAATACAAATCAGCTATGCCATCCTTATAAGAAGTGTCACACATAAAGAAAATGAGGAGATAAATCCATAATAAGAAAGTAATGGAAAAGGAGAAATCCACAATCAACAAACGTCGCCAAACAGGCTTATTCTTCTTATATTTCACAAATGCGGTAATTCCTAACGTAAAGGAAACCACCAACATATAAAAAACATACACCGTAAGGGAAATCATATCGTTCATATATGCGTAGTCAAACTCTGTAGAAACCACCAGAACCGAATCATACAGCAAGATAAGGAATAATCCAAAGAAGATCAACTCCAGCACAAATCCCAGTCCGATGTACCAGCGCATAAACCTCCCTTGGAACTCTGAACGACCATCAGCCCCAACATCATACTCTCTCATAACGCAAAATAATCACCCGCCAATTATTCAAAATCAAAATATTCACCCACCTTCGCCTTTGTCCGCCCGGCTTTATATTCTTCAAGAAAGGCGTGGAAATGCTCGATGAAGTAGTCCATCGACATCACCATCCCCGTGTCCATCGTGAAGTACTTCGAGATATACGGGTACATAAGCTTTCCCTTGTTCTCCTCCGTGTCCGGAAGGTCATCCACATTAAGCACATCGTGCGAAAGCTCGTGGTACATCACCCAGTACTTCATCGGCTTAGTGAACCGTTTCCAGGACGAAGGATTGATGTAGATTTCAATCTTGTCATCCTGACCAAAACCATAGCTGACACCCTCATATTCTTTGGTGTCCACCATCTTGTCAAGATCGGCAAACCTGATTATCTGCGACTTAGGCCTGACAGGATTAATCCCGTAAAACTCCAGATCACGATAGTACTTGTCAACATAAAAATTGAAATCCACATCCGGATCGTCATAGGAACTCCTGGCGATCCGACGATGCTGCATCTCAGCCGCACTCGGTGTCAGAACGCAGACCATCACAAAAATAAACGCAGCGACAGCCACCAAAACGCCTACAACAGTCTTTTTACGGATATGAAAAGCCTTACGCTTATGCTGCGGTTTCGACCCGGATTTGACTTCAGTTCTCAAATCCGCGACCGTCCCAATGACAGGCAAAGGCGGAGGCACAATCCTCTCCTTCCTAAATTCATCCACCTCCCCCAAAGGAATCCATCCCTCAAGCCCATAGTACCAGACCAAAGTCTCTGACGGCAGCCCCAGCGCCTCCAATTCTTCCTTCGACACCGGTCCTTTCGCCAGTCCGCTCTCTACATAGAAATATTTCCTCATAGCATCAATATGTCAAATACTGGTCAGGGAAGACTATTGAATTAATAACTTTCTGAGGCACAGAAAAATCCGCCTTCTCACTCTGAATATAAAAGCATATATCAATCCTTATGTCCTCATAAGCAGTTATGAGTATTGTATAAATGCTGCGACGGGTGTAGTTATGCGATTCAATCAACGCATTAACCATCAAAAATGGATATTGATCCAAAGTGACACTCTGATGACTGAGTACAGTAAATGAGTCAAAGTGTTTGTCGTTTTTATACTCTTCGCAAATCACTGAATATAAATCCCCCATTGATTTTCTAAACTCATTTCTCGAAATGAATGTCGGCAACTTAATGACAAGGATATTCATATAACTACCATCAACAGGATTAATATAGCCTTTCACTATATGAGGCCTTTTCGGAACGGTTTCATTCCATCCTTGAGGCGGAATGAATTTCATATTGACTCCCATAGAGTTTTTCAAGTCCTTGATGCTGACATATTCTCCAGCCGAAGTTTGTCCCACAGCAATAAAGGCATTGCATAGCAACAACAAGGCGACAATGAATCTCATCATAATCAGCGCTGCCCTTTGAAGTATATTCCTTTGGGATTGTTTCCATACTTATTGACACCTGGCTCGCTGTCAGCAAACAGCAGATATAAAGTGTAAAATGGAATAAGAATGTAGAAACCGCTATTTCCCCTATCGTGACTGCGTCTTACAGCCGTTGAGATATACACATATAATATAACCAACAACAGTAATACCGAGAAAACCGTATCACCCATTGACATATTTCTTAATGCCCCGATAATCGCATTACACAGCACAGAAACCATAAAATATTCTGAACGACGACAGCGTCCCTTGAATGTCAGGAAATGTGAGAATGTCATCGTGTTATCGATGACCTTCCTCTGCGTGTTTTCCACCGAGTCCTCCGGTGTTTTGCCTTGAACGTCGTTATTTGACGAAATCCCCTGCGCTTCCGCTTCCCACACGTTACCCGTTGCCGGGCCAACAGAAGCCTCGTTAATTGGAGGCGGCATCAGTTCCAGAATAGGAACAAGTTCCTCAACCTCGGATGCCTTCACCCAATCCGAAGTTCCCTCTTTCCAAACCAAAGTGTCTTTGTTGATCTCCTGCCCCTTCAACTGTTCAAAGGTCAGAGGCCCCTTTTGGGCGCCATTATTCGAGATAAAATAAATCATTTTACCAACATTTATTATCTATAGCCAAACTTTCTGACTATTAATATATTAAAAGTCAACAACGAAGCGCAGACGAGCAACGGGAGGAATTCCCAAAGATCGAAATACACAAATGTCAGATTCGTCAATATAGCGTAAGCCAACACGAAATTGAGAACCTTCAACACCTTAGCCCACCTCTTGGAATTTGAACGCTCGTAGAAAAATAGGTAGCAAGCGATGGCAAAAAGCATAATGGCCCCGTTCAGGGAACTAAAGAAAGAGAATTGCTGCATTGTGGGCGCGCCCCACACTTGATGGACCGACGATGGTCTGATAATAGAACTTTGAGGATAAGTAGAATAAGTATCAGGCAACATTTTAACAGGGAACTCCATATAATGGATAGCCGCCACCGCAATAACGACAGACAAAACAGAAAAGGCCGTACAGAACACCGCCAGCGCGATTCTTGGCCAGCTTCGCTTCTTGACACCCTCCGCAGGACGGTCTCCCGCCTGCCAAATCGCACCATAAACAAACAAAACTCCGAAAATCACAGTCAGAATCGTTCTGACAATAAATTGAGACATTAACATATCCAATAGCGTTTAAACATTTGTATTCCTCATTTAGTTTCCCACCGTAAAGATGTGCAACTACTGCGAAGCTTATTTTCGTAAGACGAAAAAACGCAAAAAACACTTAAAAATCGGTAATTATTCCGGCAACAAATCCAACAACTCACTATGAGAATATTCTACTCCCTTGTAGAGATATTTAAATCCGTATAGGTTGTTTTCAGGAGCAGATCCAATATGCTTAATGCCATCCGGCAAGAATACTCTCTTCAATGAAGTGCAACCGTAGAAAGCATTATTACCTATCTTACGCAATGACTCAGGCAACTTGATTATTTCAATGTCTTTACAAGACTTAAAGGCAAAATGACAGACCTCTATGGTTCCATCAACCACAGAATATTCCTTTCCGTGAGCATTCGGGTAGGCAACCAACTTATGATCTTTTGAATATAGCACACCGTCTATGGAGGAATAGTTCCGGTTATTCTCATCAACAACAAAGCGACACAGATTATAGCACTCCCAGAAAGACCATTGTATGTTCCGTACGGATGACGGGATGTGCAGCTCAACCATACGACGGAGACAATCAAAGCAGTTATTGCCCAACACATCTAATTTGTAAGTTAAACCACCATACGTCACAACATCTTCAGGAAGTCTCAAGACTCCATTTTCGTCAATCAAGGATTCGATACTCATAATAGTTCTGTCAAGTCTCCTTAGGTTCCGGTGGGAGGGTCATCATTATACAAAGAAAGTGTGGAGCCGATTCGCTTACCTAAAGAGAGGTTCTGACAAAACCCAAAAGCAAGTAAACAGATACAATCCCCACACCTGTATCGTTGAGTGTAGGGTACACGCAAACGAATACAGATGAACGGTGCTGTCGTTATCCTTGCTTTTTGGAAACTGTCAGATTTCTCTTTAAGGATAGTGCGAAAACACTTTCATCAAATATGTCCGCCAAAGGCAACGTGTGCCTTAAGCATCGCTAAGTTAGGAATAATTTTCGAGATGCAAGTGGCTTTTTATGATTATTTATGGGAACAATATACTCGTTGCACCTAATATTAAACCTGAGCTTCTGCACACAGTTATAGCAAATGTGGGCGGAGTCCCCTTCGATCATATAGCTTATTGGCTGAATTAGAGGCGTATCCCTTATGGCAGTTAAGTTACGCATAATAAATGAGTTAGACACACATACCTGGTATCTGATTTGAGGGAAGTATATGTTGCTTATTCATTGACTACCAGCCTGTTGCCTGCCACGGAAAAGATGATTCGGTAAAATGGGCCACGGCAGCCTATGGCGGGCGGCTACTGGATTGTGAAAACAAAAATAAAGTCTCGCAAGAGATTCTTGCGAGACTTTTCTGCGGTGCGGAAGGGACTCGAACCCTCGACCTCCGGCGTGACAGGCCGGCATTCTAACCAGCTGAACTACCGCACCCTGAGACTTTGCATCCGTCGTTTCGAGTTGTTTTCCTGAATGCGGATGCAAAGATAGGCATTTTTTCTTTACTTGCAAACTTTTTTACTTGATTTCGATGATTTTTTTAGCCTGCGGCACTTCCTGCTTCTGAACCTTAGGGATGTTGACCTTGAGGACACCGTTGACTACAGAGGCGCTAATCTTCTCTTTCTCAACGTCATCAGGAAGAACCATCGTCTGCTGGAACTTTGAGTATGAGAACTCACGTCTCAGATAGTGTCCGTGCTTCTTTTCCTCATTGTTCTCCTCTTTCTTCTCCATATTGATGACAAGATCACCATTGTCATCAAGGCTGACCTTGAAGTCGTCTTTGGTCATTCCCGGAGCGGCGAGCTCTATGTCGTAGCTCTTCTCGTTTTCTAATACGTTGATCGCAGGAGCGGTCGCATTAGTTCTGACCATCCAATCATTGTCAAAGAAATCGTTGAAAATGTTTGGTAACCAATTCTGGTTGTTGTACTTTTTTGATACTGGTAACATAATTAAATCTCCTATTTTTTGTTTTCTTATTTTCTCTTTCGCCCCGCCCTTTCGAGCGGAACATCTAAGCTATAATCAATCGGAGTGCCAATGTGCCAAAAGTATCAAAAGGGCGACAAAATGTCACAATTTCGTGACAAATTGTCGCTCACAACTGTCGTTTTGTCGAAAATCCGATCAAAAAACCTTTCGGGACGCGCTGAAGCCTTTGGCAAGGCCACCGGCGCTGGTCTCTTTGTAAAGAGACGGAAGATCCTTTCCGGTCTGCTTCATCACCTCTACCACGTGGTCGAAGGACACACGATGCTTGCCGTCGGAGAAGGCGGCGTAGAGATTCGAGTCCAAGGCCCTGGTGGCAGCGAAGGCGTTCCTCTCGATGCAAGGGATCTGGACAAGGCCGCAGATCGGGTCACAAGTCATTCCGAGATGATGCTCCAAGCCCATCTCGGCGGCATATTCAATCTGAGAGGGGCTTCCTCCGAAGAGCTGGCACGCAGCGGCGGAAGCCATCGCGCAGGCCACACCGACCTCTCCTTGGCAACCGACCTCCGCTCCGGAGATCGACGCGTTCTGCTTGACGATGTTGCCAATCAGACCGGCCGTAGCCAAAGCGTGAAGAATGCGCGACTCCTTGAAATTATGCCCCAAGGCGAGATGGTAAAGGACACCTGGCATCACTCCGCTTGACCCGCAGGTCGGAGCCGTCACAATGACACCGCCTGAAGCGTTCTCCTCGCTGACAGCAAGGGCGTAGGCATAGACGAGTCCCCTTGTCTGCAAGGTCTGCTTGTAGCCTGTCGCCTTGACGTAGTATGTTGGAGCCTTGCGGGGAAGGTTAAGCGGGCCGGGCAGCACGCCCTCGTGGTCGATTCCTCTTTCCACGGAAGCCTTCATCGCCTCCCAGACCTCACGGAGATAGTCCCAGATTTCCGGACCTTCGCAAAGGTCAACATATTCCCAATAACTGCGTCCCTTGTCCTCGCACCAAGTCTGGATGTCGGCGAGATGGTTCATCTCATACACCTCCGGCGTGGAGAAACGGTCGCCGGGCTTTCCCTCCGACAAGGCTCCGCCGCCGACGCTATAGACCGTCCACTCGTCGGTCTGCCGCCCCTCTGGGTCAAAAGACTTGAAACACATTCCGTTGGGATGGAATGGAAGGAATATCTCAGGTTTCCATACAATACGCACAGGTGCTATCTTTTCCAGCACCTCGGTGATCGCCACATCGGTTAAATGCCCTTTTCCGGTGGCGGCGAGGCTGCCGTAAAGCGTCACCTCGAACGAAGCGGCGTCGGAATGGCGTTCCCCAAAGTCCTTGGCGGCCTTGTTAGGCCCCATCGTGTGGCTGCTGGACGGGCCTTTGCCAATTCTATAAAGTTCTCTAAGTGATTTCATAACAACTTCAATTCTCGCAAATAGGTAATCATTCGCAGTAAAAGCATTTCACGTTCTAAGGTAATCGCCCATAAAATCAATTCACGTTACCCCTACCCTAAATCCCTCCCCTCGGGGGAGGGACTTGCCGATTTTATTGCCTGTCTTTAACGGCCTTGACAGCGATTTTCTGGCAGAGGCGGGCGTCGCTCGGGGTGATGCTGTACTCCGTGTCACGCAGAATGTAGGAGTTACCTTTCACAGACTTACCTAACACTGGCCTAATCAATGTCTCGAACCACGCGCAGGCGGCTATGTAGCGGCCGAACTGACGGGTCAGATGGTAGCCGTCACGGGTAAGCTGATAGACCTTGCAGTCGGACGGGACTTCACTCTCATTGTTAAGGCGGGTGCCGCGGGCGATCTGGATGGCCTCGCCGCTCGGAATCACGACCGGAAGATTGAACTCCTCAGAAGCGCGGTTGACACACTCGACAATGCCATTGTACATCTTCTCCTGATCCCTGTCGTACAACTTGAACATTCCGTGAGAGGAATTGGAGGAGTATGCCCAGGTCTCATGCCAGGCGATCGTGGCGCGCGGATTCAAGGCCTCCTTCCTGATGATGTCAACAAGACGAGGAATCCACTCCTTGTAGGTCTCGTAGAGTCCCGTACGCCCGGAAGTCTCCTGAATGGTTATGACATCCCACGGCTCGTCCCTGAGTCCATCGACCAGAGCGGCGTTCTTGCTGACGACAACCCAACGGTTATTCACGGACTTGGAGTAAACGTAATTATTCAATCCTTTGGCGTACTCGTCGCAATGCCTCTCAAGAGAGCAACCGCCGATGTAGAGACGGGCGACGATCACATTATGGATTCCGGCCGACTCCAAAAGCCCCGGAAGGTACTCTGTGCCGTCGTCAGAAAAGCTGTTGCCGACCGCAAGAATCCTAAGTGTGTCAGGATCAGACGGAAGAGGATAGTTCTCAATGCGCCCCTGAGCGTTCGCGACGAGGGCGGCGAGCATAAACAGAATGCAAAGACAATGTCTCATCAGATGTAAATTTAGGCCGCTAATTTACGATATTCCTTAAGAATATGCTATTTTTGTCTTTCATTTATGGTTTTAGGCAATGAAAAGAACAATCACAATCATCGGTTCGGGAATGATGGGTTCGGCCCTCGCTTTCCCGGCGTTTGAAAACGGCAACGAGGTAAGGCTTGTCGGTACCCCGCTCGACAGGGAGATCATAGAGGAATGCAAGCGCTCCGGCAAGCACCCGAAGTTTGACAGGCCATTTCCTAAAGGCGTTGAATATTTCCAGTTCGAGGATTGGCAGGAGGCCGTGAAGGGAGCGGACTTCGTCATCGGAGGAGTCTCATCCTTCGGTGTCGATTGGTTCCTGAACGAGGTTCTCACCTATCTGGATCCGGCTATGCCTGTCCTTTCCGTCACCAAAGGCCTTATCAACCTTGAGGACGGAACCCTCATCTCCTACCCGGCCTACTGGGAGACCGAGCTTCTCAAGAAAGGCATCCGCAGGGAGGTCTGCGCCATCGGCGGTCCTTGCACCTCCTACGAGCTTGTCTTCCACGACCAGACGGAAGTCGCCTTCTGCGGCAAGAACACCGCCGTCATCAAGATGATGAAGGAGACAATGCAGACATCCTACTACCACATCTCCACCACCAACGATGTGATCGGACTCGAAAGCGCCGTGGCCCTGAAGAACGCCTACGCTCTCGGAATCGCACTCACCATCGGGCTTGTCAACAGACAGCACGGGGCCGAGGCCGGACTTCAC
The DNA here is from genome assembly GCA_964479325.1 of uncultured Muribaculaceae bacterium. Taxonomy (GTDB): domain Bacteria; phylum Bacteroidota; class Bacteroidia; order Bacteroidales; family UBA932; genus Cryptobacteroides. Next base: position 17,248 of record CAYZKZ010000015.1, on the reverse strand, counting down.
TACAACTCGCAGGCCGGCGCGTTCTACCAGGCCACCAAGGAGATGACGAAGCTTCTCAGGCTTCAGGGAGCGGACGAGGACAGCGCTGTCTTGGGAATAGGCGACCTCTACGTCACGGTCTATGGCGGCAGAACCAGAAAGATCGGCATACTACTCGGCGAAGGCAAGACCTACGAGGAGGCACTGAATATACTTGCGGGCGTGACGCTCGAATCCTTGGTCGTCGCAAGGCGCGTGGCGAAGGCCATCTACCGCAAGGCCGAACTCGGAATGGTTGACCTCAAAGAGTTCCCGCTTATGACACACGTCAACGACGTGCTTGACCACGGCAAGGACGCCGAGCTTCCTTGGGACTCCTTCACGTTCGACAACACGAAATAGTCCTCGTCTGTCCGCTTGCGACAGTCGGTGTCCGACTATCAAGAAAAAGCCTTGCTCTGGCCTGAAATCAGGCTTCAGAACAAGGCTTGATATTTTTTTACGACTTCGGCTATTCGCCCGCGGTCTCGGTTTCAGCAGCTGATTCAGCACCGCTTGCCTCCTGTTCGGCCACCTCAGGCTCGGCTATGTCCGCCCCCGAGAGCGAGCGGGCCGCGGCGATGGCGCAGTTGATGCCGTCGATGGCGGAAGAGACAATGCCTCCTGAATATCCAGCGCCCTCACCGCACGGAAGAAGACCAGGGAAAGCGTCGGCCTCGCAGTTGCGAGGATTTCTCGGTATGCGTACAGGAGACGATGTTCTGGACTCGACACCAATCAGAATGGCGTCGTTGGTGTAGAAACCGCGCATAGACTTCTGGTTCACGATAGGGAACACATCCTGAAGCCTCTCGGCGATGAACGGTGGAAGCAGTTCGTGGAGCGGAGCGGGAACGATGCCAGGCTTGTAGGATGTCTGAGGAAGATCCTCGGACTCCTCTCCCTCGCAGAAATCCACCATCCTCTGGGCAGGAGCGACAAAAGGATTGTCGGAATCGGAATGAGTGTGGGCATATTCCCACATCTTCTTTTCCACATCCTTCTGGAACTCAAGGCCGGCGAAAGCGCCTGCGGCCGCATATTCCTCCGGTATGTCCTCCGGGTTGATCTGGACCACGACTCCGGCGTTGGCGAACTTGCCGCTTCGGGCCGAGTTGGACATTCCGTTCATCACGATGGTCTCCGGCTCGGTCTCCGAAGGCACAAGCACACCGCCAGGACACATACAGAACGAGAACACTCCACGCTCTCCGACCTGCTCGGTGAATGAATATTCCGCAGCGGGCATTCCCTGTTCCCACTGGCCGTGGTAGCGGATGTCGTTGATCAGGGCCTGAGGGTGCTCGACACGGACTCCCATCGCGAAGCCCTTGGCCTCAAGAGCGCAGTCCTTGGCGGCGAGCATCTCGTAGATGTCTCTTGCGGAATGGCCTGTGGCAAGGATGACTTTCTTGGCGGAATATTTCCGGACACTTGGTTTACCCGTTTTGGTAAGATTCTCCGAATCAAGGACTTCCACATCTATCGTACCGTCCTCATTGCGGGTGATGTCGGTGACTTTCGAGCCGAAATGGTACTCACCTCCTCTTGACTCGACGCACTGGCGGATGTTCTCGACAACCTTAGGCAGGCGGTCGGTTCCGATGTGCGGATGAGCGTCAACGAGGATCTGAGGGCTGGCTCCGAAGTTCACGAACTGATGGAGAACCTCCCTGATGTCTCCCCTCTTGGACGAACGTGTGAAGAGCTTGCCGTCAGAGAAGGCTCCCGCGCCGCCCTCGCCGTAGCAATAGTTTGACTCCGGGTTCAGAATGCCTTCCCTGCTGAGTTTGGCCATATCGAACTTGCGGTCGCGGACATTCTTGCCTCTCTCCAAAACGACCGGCTTGACGCCGAGGGTAAGGAGTTTGAGGGCGGCGAACATTCCGGCGGGGCCGGCGCCGATGATGATGACAGGCTCGGCGGAGGTGACATCCTTATATTCAGGAATCTCGTAAGGGACGTAGGATTCAAAGCGGTGGTTGTAGCCTTCGATGCGGTAGCGATAGACCACGTCGTTGCGGGCGTCGATGGAGCGCTTGGCGATCACGCAGGTGGCGTCGGCGTTCGGGAAAGTCGGTTGGTAGGACTTTGTCGGGTCAATAACGTTGATGACAGCGTTGCCGCGGAGGTTCATCTCTCTTGCCGCGACGATCCTCACGTCATCGGGCCTCAGGTCCCGGCCCACGCGGCCGGTCATTTCGAATTCTTGCATATAATCTTTTCCTTAATGGAAGGTTGTTCCTTTTAACTTACTTTATCAATATTCTAAGCGAGAATCATTATCCACGTTACCCTTTCCCTAAATCTCTTCCCTCGGGGAAGGGACTTACCTGAATCGCAGAGCGATTCAAAAGGGCGTGAATATTCAGTTCTCATTATATTCCTTTATATTCCTATTTATTAATAGTCGGCGATGCGGGAGACGGGGGCGATGTCGAGCGGGGTGCGCTCTCCGGCGAGGTAGCGGAACCAGCCTGCTATGGCGATCATCGCGGCGTTGTCGGTGGTGAACTTGAACTCCGGAAGATAGGTGTTCCAGCCGCGCTTGCGGCCCTCCTCCTCAATCCTTGAGCGCAGGCCGCTGTTGGCCGACACTCCACCGCCGATGGTGACCTCCTTGATCCCGGTCTGCCTGGCGGCCTTGACCAGTTTGTCCATCAGAATGTCAATCAATGTCTTCTGGAAGCTGGCGCAGATGTCCTCCTTATTCTTCTCCATAAACTCCGGATCCTTTGCCATCTCGTCACGCACGAAATACAGAAGCGATGTCTTGACTCCGCTGAAACTGTAGTCCAGCCCCGGAATCTGAGGTTTGGCGAACTTGAAGCGGTCCGGGTCTCCGAGTTTGGCAAGCCTGTCGATCACCGGGCCACCGGGATAGCCGAGTCCCATCATCTTCGAGCATTTGTCAAAGGCCTCCCCCACCGCGTCATCGATGGTCTGGCCGAGGATCTCATAGTCCAAAGGACTGTTCACCCTGACAATCTGAGAGTTGCCTCCGGAAACCAGAAGGCAGAGGTACGGAAACGCCGGATGACGATCCTCTTTCCCTTCCTGTTTGACAAAATCAGCGAGAATATGCCCCTGAAGGTGATTCACCATAATAATTGGAATGTCCAAAGCGACACCCAACGCCTTGGCGAATGATGTGCCGACAAGCAGGGATCCTAAAAGTCCCGGGCCGCGGGTGAAAGCGATGGCCGTCAGGTCGGAAGCCTTGATCCCGGCTTTGTCCAACGCCTGGCTGACAACCGGCACAATGTTCTGTTCGTGAGCTCTGGAGGCAAGTTCAGGAACGACCCCTCCATAATCCTTGTGGACCTGCTGGCTCGCTATGACATTGGAGAGCAGAAATCCGTCCCTGATGACCGCGGCCGAAGTGTCGTCGCAGCTCGATTCGATTCCAAGGATATAATCCGACATATTCTTCAAAGACATTTAATCGAACGGCAAAGATACAACTATTTTCGGCAATCCAACGGATATTTAGTATCTTTGTTGTTACAAGCCGACTGGGACGCACTTCGTCAACGGCTTGCTGCTATTGAAGAAGGCTCTTAAGATAATTCGTGGTGTCGTCGTGGCGGGGGAGGTAAACATTGCTGAGGTCCAGTCTATACCCCAAAGGGGTCGGTACATCGTGGAGGACAAGTAGTGCCTCATCAGCGATGTGGCCACTGGCCAAATACCAGATAAAAGTACAAAACGAAACGCTATGACTAAGAAGAACGACATAACAATCAGGAGTTCGGCTGCGGAGTACCTTACTTATGCAGCAGGATCCGGAGGCGATGCCTCCAGTGTGGAACTCCGCTACGAGGACGAGAACATCTGGCTTACTCAACGTCTTATGGCTCAGCTCTACGGAGTGAGTGTTCCTGCCATCAATCAACACCTCAAGACTATTTTCAATGATGGAGAACTCGAAGAGGATCGAGTTATTAAGAATTTCTTAATAACTGCCTCCGACGGAAAAAAGTACTCCACGAAACACTATAACCTTCAGGCTATCATCGCCGTAGGCTTCAAAGTCGGTAACGAACGCGCAGTACAGTTCCGCAAATGGGCCGGAACCGTCGTGAAAGAGTTTACCATAAAGGGCTGGGTAATGGATGACGAGCGGCTCAAGAAGGGAGGACTCCTTACCGACAAGTACTTTGAGGATCAGCTTGAAAGAATCCGTGAGATTAGAATCAGCGAAAGAAAGTTCTATCAGAAAATCACGGACATTTATGCTACAGCGTTGGACTATGACCCTAACGCAGCCGCGACAAAACGTTTCTACGCCACAGTCCAAAACAAGATGCACTATGCGATTCACGGTCACACAGCCGCGGAGTTGATAATCGAAAGAGCGTATGCGGAGAAAGACAATATGGGCCTGACCACTTGGGAGGATGCGCCGAAAGGGAAAATCCGAAAGAGCGACGTAACCGTAGCGAAAAACTACCTGAATGACGAAGAGCTCTCCGCCCTCGCTCAAATTGTGACTGGGTATCTTGAATTCGCCGAAAGTATGGCGAAACGACATATTCCTATGACAATGGAAGATTGGGAAACACGTTTGAATGGTTTTCTGACACTTTGGGACAGGGATGTGCTTGCTGACTCAGGAAAGGTCAGTGCCGAGATGGCCAAACTGCACGCAGAATCAGAATGGGAGAAATACAGGATCGTGCAAGACCGGCTTTATCAAAGCGATTTCGATCGATTCCTTCTATTAGAAAGCAACATAGATAAACTCAAACAATAAGCCTATGCCGCACACAGACGCATATAGACGGAACTTCAGAGCTTGATTACCGCTTGACAACTAAACTATTTTCGGCAATCCAACGGATATTTAGTATCTTTGTTGTTACAAGCCGACTGGGACGCACTTCGTCAACGGCTTGCTGCTATTGAAGAAGGCTCTTAAGATAATTCGTGGTGTCGTCGTGGCGGCGGCAGCGCTGCTTTTCGCCGGATGGATTCTGATCCAGACTCCGGCGGCGCAGACTTTTGCCGCAAGGAAGGCCGTGGAATCCCTCGGTTCCATCTTCAACGGACGGATTGAATTCTCAAAGGCACACATCAAGCCTTTCACGGCGCTGGTGATCAAGGACTTGGTGGTTCTGGACAACGAGCCGGGACTCGACTGGGACGGAGAACGGCTCGACACCGTGGCCAAGGCAGGTTCAATCGTCGCCACATTCTCCATCAAGGGACTCAGAAACGACGGCACCCTACACATCAAACGACTGAGCGTCAGCGACGCGGCGTTCACCTTGGCGAAAGACGGACGCGGCGGCAACCTCAGCAGGCTCATCAACAAGCCACAGAAACAAAAAGAGGCCAAACCGCTGTCCCTCAAGCTTGAGGCGGACAGGGTGCGGATAAAGAACTTCAGATTCAGGCTGGTCAACACGGCGAAGGATGTTCCTCTCAAGGAATACGGCATCGACTGGAAGAACCTGGATCTAACGGCGAGCGACCTTCAGGCGCGCGGACTCCGCTACTCCGACGGTGTGGTGAGCGGCGCGGTGGAAAACCTCAGCGCCTACGAGAGAAGCGGCTACGAGATCCTGGCGATGTCAGGAAACACCTCGGTCGGAAAAGGGAAGACATCCATCAAGGACCTACACATCCTGGACAAGTGGTCAGACATCAGTATGACTGAATATTCAATGGAATATGACAGTGTCGCCTCCTTCTCCAAGTACATCGACGAGGTCGTGATGACCGGAGGAATCGTCAACAGCAGGATTGATTTCAAAAGCCTGTCCTATTTTGCACCGGCCTTAGTCAGGATGAACCCTGTGATCAATCTGAGGAATGCCGGAATAAGAGGCCCTGTCAAAGATATGGTGATAAGCGACTTTGACTTCTCCGAAGCGCGCAGCGGGGTCTCCGGCACGATAGACGGAAGGCTGTCAGGACTTCCGAGCGCAAGCGGAATGACCCTGAATTTCCGAGTGGATGACCTCGGATTCACCACCGAGGGACTTGGGACATTCATCAGAGGATTCGCCCCCGCCGCCTCGATTGACATTTCAAGATTCGCACCGGGAACACAGTTTCTTTTCAGCGGAGAGACGAGCGGAACTCTTAACAAACTGAAAATAAAGGGGAATATGACTTCGCCTTTGGGGTCGCTCGGGGCTGACGCGGTGATGTCGGACGTCATCGCCAAAGGCCGGCCGATAAGAATGGATGGAAAGATTTCGGCCAAGAACCTCAACGCAGGTAAGTTGGCAGGTGTCAAGCAGATCGGGGAAGTCACCCTCAGAGGAGCGTTGGGAATGACCTTGGGCGGAGGACGGACAAGCCTTCACATAGACTCGCTGTCCGTCGATAAGCTGTCGGCGCTTGGCTACGACTACACTGGCATAGCCGCTGCGGGGACATATTCAGACAACGCCTTCGACGGTCGCATCGTCTGCGGTGACCCGAACCTGAATTTCTTGTTCCAAGGTCTGTTCACGCTTTCCGACAAGACCCACAACGGACTCTACAAGTTCTACGCTTCAATCGGCTACGCCGACCTCCACGCCCTTAATCTGGACAAGAGGGAGGTCTCAAAGATCTCCGGACAGGTCAACGCCAACTACATCAACGTCAGCCGCGGCGACCTGTTAGGCGACATCGACATCCTCGGACTCACACTTGAGAACGGCAACGGCAGGCACAGAATCGGGGACATCTGCATTAAATCACATTCCAACAACGATGTCAACCGGGCCAACATCACCTCCTCTTTCGTCAACGGCACCTACGTCGGCACAAAGCCGTTCACGAATATGATCAAGGATGTCCAGACAATCACCACAAGAAGGGCGCTTCCGTCGCTGTACAAGGGAGGAAAGGCAGAATGGAACGGCGATGAGTACGACCTCAGGCTGGACATCGACGACGCCAGGGATTTCCTGTCCTTCGTAAGGCAGGGACTCTACATAGCGCAGGGATCACAAGTTCGACTCAATGTGACCAGGAACGGAGAGCTGAAGGCATCCGTCAAGTCTCCGAGAATCGCTCTGGACAAGAATTACCTGAAGGACATTGAGTTGAACATCGACAGCAGGGACAGCTCGTTGAACGCGTCGGTTGTCTGCTCTGCCGCCTCGGCCTCCGGCTTCAATCTTTTGGGTGACAATCTGGTCCTGTTCGCAAAAGGTGACAGATTCGATGCCGGGTTCACCTACGACAACGGAGAGAAGCCTGTCAACCGCGGCGAGCTTTACATCTCCGGCGGACTCGGACGAAACCAGAACAACGACTTGACAGTCAACATCAAAGCCCTTCCTTCCAGCATCCGGTACAACGATTCGGTCTGGAAGCTGTCCGGATCAGACATCTTAGTCAGCGGAAAGGACATCGTCATCGACAATCTGTCGGCCGTGTGTTCCGAGCAGTCCATCCGTGTAGATGGAGGATATTCCTTCACAAAACCGGAGACGCTCAATGTGGATCTTGTCAAATTCGACATCGGCCTGCTCAACAAATTCCTTGGAAGCCGTTCAGGGATAGCCGGTCTCGTCACAGGTCAGGCCATCGTCACCTCCCCTTGGAAAGACAACGCCGGGCTGATGGTCAGGCTGACATCAGACTCCACGCTGGTGGCCGGACAGAGGATGGGCACACTCAGGATAGCCGGTTCCCTTGATGACAGGAAGATGCGTGTCATAGCCAGAAACGACATCGACGGAGTCAAGACGCTGGACATCACAGGTGATTATTTCCCGGACAAACAGTCAATAGACGCCACAGCAGACTTCAACGGCCTGAACATCGGCTACCTGTCTCCGGCGCTGGAGTCTGTCTTCAGCGAGCTGGGCGGCTCACTTAGCGGCAAGGTCAGGATGCAGGGCGCTTTGGATTCCCTTTCCCTGTCAAGCGAGGGGACAAGATTCGACAATGCGATGCTGAAAGTCGGATTCACGAATGTGCCATACTACGTGGACGGCCCGTTCTCGATCTCTGACAAGGGACTGTCATTCGACGGACTTTCCATCAAGGACCGGTTCGGCGGCACAGGCACGATCACAGGCGGACTGCTGTTCGACCGGCTTAAGGACTTCAGGCTGGACACCAGAATAAAGGCCAGGGGGATAGAGGCCATAAATATGGACGAGAACGACAATCAGGCGTTCTACGGCAACCTGTTCGCCAGCGGCGACATTCTGATCAAGGGGCCATTCAACGCCGTGCAGCTGGATGTCAACGTCCGCACCGACAAGAACGGACGCATTCATATTCCTATAGACAACGCTTCCAACGACGGAAAGAATGACCTTCTGACGTTCACCCAGCCGGTTGAGGAGGTCTATGTGGATCCTTATGAGGCGATGATGAACAGGATGGCCGAAAGTAAAGGAAAGGCCAACGACTTCGGAATCAAGCTGAGGGTCAACGCCGACAGGAACACGGAGGCCTACATCGAGATTGACCGAAGCGCCGGAAATGTGCTGAGCGGCAGAGGACAGGGGCTGATCGACATCGAGGTGCGCCCCGGAAGGGATCTGTTCACCATCAACGGAGACTACACCATCAGCTCCGGCAACTTCCATTTCAATGCGATGGACATCGCCAAAAGGGATTTCACAATCTCCGAGGGCAGTTCCATCCGCTTCAAAGGGGATGTGATGGACAGCGACCTGGACATCAAGGGAATATACTCGACCAAGGCTTCGGTGGCGACTCTGATCGCCGACACCAGCGCTGTGTCAGCCCGCAGGATCGTGAACTGCGGCATCGGGGTTTCCGGGAAACTACGAGAGCCTAAACTGTCTTTCTCGATCGAGGTTCCGGATCTGGACCCGACCACGAAATCAAGGGTTGAGAGCGCCCTCAACACAGAGGACAAGGTTCAGCGCCAGTTCCTTTCGCTCCTGATCTCAGGCAGCTTTATGCCTGACGAGCAGTCCGGGGTCGTGAACAACACCAATATGCTCTACTCCAATGTGGCGGAGATTATGGCGGGACAGCTGAACAACATACTCCAGAAACTGGACATCCCGCTTGACCTTGGATTGAACTACCAGTCCAGCGAAAGCGGCACGAACATATTCGATGTCGCCGTCTCGACGCAGCTTTTCAACAACAGGGTGATCGTCAACGGCAACGTCGGGAATCGTGAATATACCAACTCGTCATCCTCCGAGGGCGATGTGGTGGGCAACCTCGACATCGAGATAAAACTCGACAAATCAGGGCAGCTGAGGCTGAACCTGTTCTCCCATTCCGCCGACGACTACACCGCCTATCTGGACAACACCCAGAGAAACGGAGCCGGAATCGCCTACCAAAGGGAGTTCAACAACTTCAAGGAGTTCATCCGCAATCTGTTCACAGGGCGGAAAAAACGAGAGCAAAGGGCGGCGGCCAATGAGAACGCGACTCGGACGGTGAAGCGGATCACGATTTCAGGCGACGACCGGAAGCCGGTGGAAAAAGAGACTTCAACCTTAAAGTAATATTCAGGAATATGATAACAAACATCGCATTAGTGGCTCACGACTCCAGGAAGCAGGAGCTGCTGGATTGGGTCCGTTACAACGCCGGTTCGCTGAAGCACTGCCATCTGTTCTGCACCGGCACGACCGGCCGCCTTGTCTCCGAGGCTCTGAGAGAGAAACTCGGGCCGGAGGCTCCGTCAATCGTATGTCTGCTGAGCGGTCCGCTTGGCGGTGACTTCGAGATCGGCGGGATGATCGCCGAGGGGAAGATTGATATGCTCGTGTTCTTCTGCGACAACCTCATTATGCAGGGTCACCAGAACGACGTGATGGGTCTTGTCCGCCTCGCGTCCCTGTACAACATCCCGTTCGCCACGAACCGAAGCACCGCCGACTTCATCATCTCATCCCCGCTCTACACCAGCGAACACTACAAGCGCATAATTCCAAGCTGCATCGAGTCGTACAAAAACCGAAAACTGTAGGCCGCAATCACACATAGAACGCAATGAGAGCTAAGAACAACCCAATGATGCTGAGTGGCCTGTCCGCATTGGCAGTGGTTTCCGGATGCGCATCACAGAAAACGGAGGACAACAGACCGAACATCATATTTTTCCTTGTAGATGATATGGGATGGGTGGACAGTTCCGTTCCTTATGACGGGAATGTCTATCCCAACAACTTGAGATTCAACACTCCGAATATGGCAAGGCTTGCGGCGCAGGGAACAATTTTCTCCAACGCCTACGCCTGTCCGGTCTCAACCCCGACCAGGACCAGCCTGCTGACAGGAATGAACGCAGCACACACGGGGATAACCAATTGGACCTCAACATTGAAGGACACGCCGAGCGACGCTGCCGGCGGTGCGCTGGCGATGCTCGGCAAAGGGAACGATGATTCTTCGACAGACTACCCGGAAGGGCATCTTCTGCGTCCAGACTGGCCTCTGAACGGTCTCTCGCCAGAGCCTGGAATAGACGGAACAGTCTATGCGACACCGATGGCTCAGTTGCTGAAAGACGCCGGCTACTTCACCATCCACGTGGGCAAGGCCCATTGGGCTTCGGCAGGGACTCCTGGAGCCAGTCCTTACAATATGGGATTTGTGGTCAACATCTCAGGCAACGTGGCCGGAATGCCAAGAAGCTATCAGGGAGAGGACAACTACGGCAACACTCCGGAACTTTGGAACCTTCTTGCCGTGCAGAATATGACAGAATATTACGGCAGCCGCACGCATTTGACGGAAGCGCTGACCCGTGAGGCGTTGAAGACGTTGGACTACCCTATCGACAACGGTATCCCTTTCTACCTTTACCTTGCCCATCACGCTACGCACACGCCAATACAGCGCGACGACAGGTTCATACATAAGTACTTGGACGCAGGGATGGATGAAGGTCAGGCCCGCTATGCCACTATGGTGGAAGGTGTGGACAAGAGTCTCGGTGATGTCCTTGATTTTGTCGAGCGGAAAGGAATCGCCGACAACACTGTCATCATATTTATGACCGACAATGGCGGGAACAGCGAGAACACTCAAAAGGGAGGTGTGCCGCACACTCAGAACAAGCCTCTCCGTGAAGGGAAAGGCTCGATCTACGAAGGAGGCATAAGGGTACCTCTCATATTCAAGTGGCCGGGAAGGATCGAAGAAGGCCGACGTGAGGATTCGCCAGCGATAGCGGAGGATTTATTCCCGACCATTCTTGAGTTTGCCGGTATCAAGGATCCGAAAGTCAGCCAGGTTGTTGATGGGCTGAGTCTTGTGCCTGAGCTTACCGGGAAGAGTCAGGTCGATCCGGAAAGGGAACTTGTCTTCCATTACCCGCACCAATGGAAGCCTTACCGGCTGGATGACATCGATTTCCTGAGCGCCATACGTAAAGGTGACTGGAAGTTGGTCTATCGTATGAGAACCGGGGAACTTGAGTTATATAATATTAAGGAAGACATTGGTGAGACCAAGAATCTTTCCGGTGAGAATCCTGAGAAAACAGCCGACCTGGCCCGTTCCCTTTCGAACAAGCTCCGAGCTTGGCACTCTCCAATGCCAGTTGTCCCTGCTACCGGCTTGCCGGTTCCGATGCCGGATGAAGTTCTGTGACGAACACAGGAATGAGGATTGTTAGGCGGCGGCCAGAAAAAAGGATATGGCGAATTTTGGTAACGTTACGTGCAAAATTCGCCATTAATTTTTCCAGTCTTTATGACATATATCATTGGAGAGATCACAAGCGATTGTATGTAATTGAATGTCCTCAGGATTGTAAGTTTCGTGCGTAAATAGTATGGTTTTGCGCACGAAAGAAGACACTTGGGTGGATCTGTGCGTGTCAGGCTGAGTTTTGCGCACGAAGGAAGACTCGTGGCAGGGTCTGTGCGTGCCAGGCTGGGTTTTGCGCACGAAGGAAGACTCGTGGCAGGGGCTGTGCGTGCCAGGCTGGGTTCTGCGCACGAAGGAAAGCTCTTGACAGGGTCTGTGCGTGCCAGGCTGGGTTTTGCGCACGAAGAAAGGCTCTTGGCCAGGGGCTG
>CAYZKZ010000015.1:0-5152 GCA_964479325.1 uncultured Muribaculaceae bacterium | reverse complement strand
GAAAGGCTCTTGGCCAGGGGCTGTGCGTGTCAGACCGGGTTTTGCGCACGAAGGGAGGCTCTTGGCCAGGGCTGTGCGTGCCAGGCTGGGTTTTGCGCACGAAGAAAGGCTCTTGGCCAGGGGCTGTGCGTGTCAGACCGGGTTTTGCGCACGAAGGGGGCTCTTGGCCAGGGCTGTGCGTGCCAGGCAGGGTTCTGCGCACGAAGGGAGGCAACGATCGCTACGATGATCTGCCGGGAATCCAATTAGCCACCCGACCAGTCCCCGTAAGACCAAGCGCGAAGCGACTGAGGGGTGGAATGGATTGTTCCGGCCTTTTTTGTAAAACAAAAAAGGCCGGAACTTCACAGCTCCGACCTTTCCCACTTAATACAAACCTAATTATGAATAAAACGTATGATAAATAGCCTTCACAAGTTAAAAGGGTTAGAAAGATAAAATCCTATTAGAACCAATTAACTCTGCGGAACAATAGGCATTATCCGTGCCAAATTCATCCTTTTCGAAAATAATTCGGCGCATTTGCCAAAAATCAAACACGAAGAGCCAAATTTCAAAGCAGAGGCTGATTCGAGAGCGGAACAACGTAGCAAATGCTTGAATTTGTGGGGGATGATGACTATCTTTGAAGACAAATTCATCGGTTATGCGCATAAAGACAACGCTTGCAGCACTTGTACTCCTTCTGGCCTTGAATCCGGCGGCCATCTCGCAAAACACTGAGGCAGAAGGAGACACGACATATTCAATCACCACCACGGTTGACTCGTCAGAACTTGCTAAAATATTCAGAACCCCGCCAAAGGAGGCGAGGCCGCAGGTCTGGTGGCACTGGATGGACGGCAACGTCTCGAAGGAAGGAATCAGGAAAGACATCGAATGGATGAAGCGCAACGGAATAGGAGGCTTCCACCAATTCGACGCGGGAGGTGTGAATATGCCGAGAGCGGCCAAGGTCAGACTCCCCTACCTCTCCGAGGGCTGGAAGGATGCGTTCAGGTTCGCGCTGAACCTCGCGGACTCTCTGGATATGGATGTCACGATCGCAAGCGCTCCAGGCTGGAGCTCAACCGGAGGAATCTGGGTCAAGCCGGAGGATGCGATCAAGAAACTGGAGTGGAGGTCGGTCGATGTCAGCGGAGGAAAGGTCTCCGTCAAACTGCCCGACCTGTACAATGTCGTTGGACCTTATCAGGACTACCGCACGGAGAACGACAGAATAAAGGTGAAGCCGTACGGCAAGGATCTGTACGTCTTAGCGGTAAGACGGCCATACTCGGACAAGTCGATGAACGCGCTCGGAGCACAGGTCACACAAAGTGACTCCCTCATCACGGTGGAGTTCAGGAAAGCGCAGACAATCAAGGCATTGACGCTCAAATGCTCGGCGATGAACTCACGCCCGAGAAACGGAGAACCGGTGTGCGGGAACGTTCTTGAGTGCAGCGACGACGGATTCAGATGGAGAAAAGTCTGCGGCATCGAGCCGACCGTGCTTCCTTACCTGACGGTGAACATCCCGCCGACCTGCGCCCGCTTCTTCAGGGTCAAAGGACGGAAGCTGGAGTCTCTGGAACTGTACACCGTAGCGAAAATCAATCACAGTCAAGAACTTGGAGGTTTCGGAATCGTCCACGACTTCTGGAAATACCACACTCCTTACTCCAAGGACGCCGTCAGGGCCTCGGACGTGATCGACCTGACCGGAAAGATGGCGGCGGACGGAACTTTGGAATGCTCGCTGCCTGCGGGGCGCTGGAGAATCTACCGCTTCGGCTGGTCCATCACCGGAAAGATCAACCATCCCGCCTCGCCTGAGGCCACAGGTCTGGAAGTGGATAAACTGGATCCGGACGCCTGGATGAGATATTTCCACACCTACGTTGACCTCTACAAGGACGCAGCCGACGGAATGCTCGGCGAGAAGGGAATACGCTACCTGCTTGTAGATAGCTACGAGGCCGGTCCTTGCACCTGGACACCAAAAATGGCGGAGGAGTTCAAGGCCAGGCGAGGCTACGACCTGCTGCCGTGGCTTCCGGTGCTGGCCGGAGAGATCATAGGAAGCTCCCGGATGAGCGAGCGCTTCCTCTGGGACTGGCGCAGGACCATCGGCGAACTGTTCTGCGAAAACTATGACCGAATCGACGAGATTGTCAAGGAATATGGCCTCGCGGGTCGCTACACGGAATCCCACGAGGGCGGCCGAGCCTACACCGGCGACGGAATGGATCCGAAGATCAAGGCCACGATCCCGATGGCGGCGTTCTGGATGGAGAACACCCCGACAGGCTCGTCCGTGCCGTCAGCGATCTGCGACATCAGGGAATCCGCCTCTGTCTCACACATCTACGGCCAGCCTCTGGTGGCGGCCGAGTCATTCTCCGTGAACGGGGACGAGGGACGCGCCTACACCTATTGTCCAGAGAATATGAAGTACATTGCGGACGTAGGCCTCAGCGCCGGAGTCAACCGTTTCGTGATCCACGAGTCCGCGTCTCAGCCGAATGACAAATACCTGCCGGGACTTCAGTTGTTCCGTTACGGACAATGGCTGCACAGAAACGAGACCTGGGGGGAATATGCCTGGGTGCTTACCGACTATCTCGCCCGTTCAAGCTCTCTGCTTCAGCAAGGGACTTCCGTCGCTGACATATTACTATACTATGGCGAGGATCTGAACATCACCGCCCTTTACGGAGGTGACTCGTTCAGTACCCTGCCTCGGATTCCGGACGGCTACAACTACGATTTCGCCAATCCTACTGTGCTGAGGACAGGCCTCAAGGTCGAGAACGGAAGGCTTGTCACTCCGTCAGGGGCCAGCTACAGGGTTCTGTGGATGGACAGGAACTGCGAGGTGATGTCCTTGGATATTCTTAAAAGAATAAAGGAGTTCGCCGACGGCGGTGTCATCATCTGCGGCAAGGAGCCGAGCCTGTGCGCCGGGATGAAGGCTGACGACAGGGAATTCGCCTCGATTGTCGATGATGTCTGGCATTCGGGCAGGAGGAATGTGTTCTCCAGAGGGATTGAGGAGTGTCTGTCACGCTGCGGCGTCAGGGCGGATTTCTCGGTGGGAAGCATCGAGGAGATGAGAGGGCTGGAGGATTCGGAGAGACGTTCCAAGGGAATAGGCGGCTTGAAGGGTGCGGTCGCTTCGACAGGCTCAGCGACCGAAGCGGGCGACGGAGTCGAGGCTCCGGCCAACGCGCCTGACAGTTACGGGGATTTTAAATATGTCCACAGGGTTCTTGCGGACAGCACACAGATCTACTGGGTAAGGAACTTTTCCGGGAAGGACTCCGAGGTGGAGTTTCGGTTCAGGGACGGAGGAAAGTTCGCCGCTGTCTTCAATCCGGAGAACGGAGAGGTGGCCGCAGCGAAGATCGACACTGTCAGCGGGTGGTCGGCCGTGAGGATTCCGATGCTGGCGTCGGACGCTCGGTTCGTGGTGTTCTCGAAGAAGCCGCAGATCACGGTGACCAAGACGGTTACGGTTGTCGCTACTGATTCGGCCGGGGTTGCCGGTGTGGTAAACGGGGCGGACGCTTCGATGGTTGGTGAGCAGCGCCTGACCACAGGCTCAGTTACAGTGGAGGAAGCTGATGGGAAAGGAGCTTCGACAAGCTCAGCTACCATAAAAATGGATTCCGCAAATGAAAGTGCGGAGACACGAACTACGGTCATTCCGGTGGAGGCATCCTGGAAGGTACACTTCGACCAGAAGAACGGAGGGACAGCCGACGAGGAGTTCACAGAACTTGTCTCCTGGACAAGGAAAGAGAATCCGGTGGTGAAATATTTCTCCGGCACCGCGGCCTACAGGACGACGGTCGCCGTTGACTCCACCCTGCTCGCCGGTAGCGTGAGGATATTCATAGACCTCGGTTCCGTGAAGAACATCGCCGACATCTCCGTCAACGGGACTCCGGCTGGCGTTCTTTGGAAGGCTCCGTTCAAGACCGGAGACATCAGGCCGCTTTTGAGGGAAGGCGACAACGAGATTGAGGTCAAGGTGACAAACGTCTGGAGAAACCGGATGATCGGGGATGTGCAGCCGGGCGAGAAGCACCCGGTCACGGCGATCCGCAGATTCTACAAAGCCGGAGATCCTCTGCTTCCGTCAGGACTGCTCGGCCCTGTGCGGATGATCATAGAGGAGTAGGCTACAGTTTGGCGACCTGGGTGGCGTTACGGTACTCGGCCGGAGTCTGCCCGGTCATATGCCGAAAAGCGGTGAAGAAATAGTCGTGGTTGTTGTACCCGACATTGTAGGCAACCTCCTTGATGCTCATCGAGGTGTTGGTGAGTAGTTCCTTGGCCTTGCTCATCCGGACCTCGTTGATGAAGCGCGCCGGGGAGAATCCGGTATATTCCTTAAAAGTCTTGCGGAAAGATGAATAGCTCAGGCAGAGCTTCTCCGCCACCTCCTCCGGGGAGATGGTCATATACTGGTTGTGGATCATCACCTTCGCCTGACTGATCTTGTTCGACGTGTCCGACTCCTGGAACTGTGAGTTCCTGTCGTAGAAATAGGCAAGGCTGAGCAGCCTATCGACAATTCCGGCCAAAACCTGCTGGAAGCCGGACTCCTGAGCCACGGCGATGTTGATGGCTGAGGTGTAGAGATTGACGATGTCCTCGTGGATGTTCACCTTGAAAAGCGGCCTGTCCTTCGAGAAGAATCCCTGACGGACCAGATTGTCAATGAACTCTCCGTTGAAGCCGATCCAATACTCCTTCCAGCCGGTGGATTTGTCAGGATAGTAGGAATGCCACTCGCCCGGGAAAAGCAGGAACATCATCCCGCCCTTTAGCGGGAACATCCTGTTGCGGCCGAAGGTCTCGCAGGCGAACTTCCCGTTCCCCTCTGTGATGTAGAGAAGCTGGTACTCCTGAAGCACCCTGCCGCTCGCCACCGAGAACACATAACGGGAAGGATGATTGCGCGGAGGATAGTCCATTCCTCTCGCAATTTCCTGAAAACCGACCGAGTTTACAGCGGTCCCCCATTTGAGATCGACTGGATTGACCGCCAAATATTTGAGATGAACGGAAGTCATAGTTTCGCCTCTTTGTGTTATTGATTGTGCCTCACAAACCTTAGATTTGCAGAGTGGTTCTCTGGACCCAAGATTTGACTGACAAA
>CAYZKZ010000014.1:0-39993 GCA_964479325.1 uncultured Muribaculaceae bacterium | reverse complement strand
TCGGTGCGGCGAGGCTTGCACGGAGGAAGGACAACCTTCTCCATCATCTGACCGATGGCTCCGTCGGCGAGAATCATCGCCGGGTTGCGGTAACGGAACGCAAGCTCGAAGGAAAGATCCACGAAATCAGCCATTTCCTGAACCGAAGCCGGAGCGAGTACGATAAGATGATAGTCTCCGTGACCGCCGCCCTTGCAGGCCTGGAAATAGTCCGCCTGGCTCGGCTGGATGGTTCCGAGTCCTGGACCTCCGCGCATAACATCGACGATGAGTGCCGGAAGCTCGGCTCCGGCCATATAGGACAAACCCTCCTGCATAAGGCTTACGCCCGGACTGGAGGAAGAAGTCATCACCCTCTTTCCCGTGCAGGCCCCGCCATAGACCATATTGATCGACGAGACCTCGCTCTCAGCCTGAAGGACAACCATTCCGGTGGTCTCCCAAGGCTTCTCGGCCGCCAGAGTCTCAAGGACTTCTGACTGCGGGGTGATCGGATAGCCGAAATAGCCGTCGCAACCGCAGCGGATAGCCGCGTGGGCAATGGCCTCATTGCCTTTCATCAAAGTGATTTCCTGATCTGCCATAGCCTAATCTGTTTTAAGACGGTAAACGGTTATGCACCCGTCCGGGCAGACTGTGGCGCAGCAAGCGCAGCCCGTGCAGGTGTCAGCAAGAACCTCATTGGCGAAGTTGTAGCCCTTTCGGTTCACTTCCTTGGTCGTGAGAGCAAGGACATTGAGCGGACAGGCGACGACACAGAGATTGCATCCCTTGCATCTCTCGGTATCGACGACGGTCGCCCCTTTCATTTTAGCCATAATACCTTTAGTTTATTGATTGTACATATCCTTGTTGTAGAAATCGAGGATCTCGTTGGCTATCGAATAGGCGTTAGCCGCCGGGCTCTCCGGGTTAATCTCGATGGCCTCAAGATAGTTGTTGATGGCATTCTGCCAGTCCCCTTTCTTACGGTAGGCGTTGCCTCTGAGATAGTAGGCCCGGTCGGACGGCTCAGGGACGGAAGCGACATATTCGTCAAGCAGACGAATCGCCTCGTCCGTTCCGCCGTCCACAAGAATCTTTTCTATAGCCTTTAGCTCCAACATCGTCTAATCTACGAACAGACACCAGTTGTGGATGTCTTCCTCAAGTCCTTTCTGAATTCCGATGATGCGGTTGTAAAGCCTCTCGCTGACAGCCCCGCACTTGTCCGGAGAACCGAACGTGTAGTGCCTGGAGGCCTCCTCGCACTCAAGCTGCGGCTTGTCGTCAATCGAGCAGACCGGTGTGATCACCACCGCCGTGCCGCAGGAGTTGACCTCGTCGAATTCGGAGAGTTCCTCGACCCTGATCGGACGCACCTCGACATTCATTCCGAAATCGGCGGCCACCTTACGCAGGCTGTTGTTGGTGATTGACGGAAGCACACTTCCCGAACGAGGGGTGATGTAGGTGTTCCCCTTGATGGCGAAGAAGTTGGATGAGCCGAACTCCTCGATGGTGGTCTTTGTCGCCGAATCAAGGAACAGAAGCTCGCGGTAGCCTGTGGCGTGGGCGATGTTGTAGGCGTGGAGCGACTGGGCATAGTTTGCTCCCAACTTGTAGCGTCCCGACCCGAATGTGGAGGCCCTGTCATAGTTCCTTGAGATCACCGCCGTCGCCGGTGTCAGGCTCTTCGCTCCTGAATATGTCCCCACAGGAGAACACATCACGGCGAACATCACGTCCTTGGCGGAATGGATGCCCAGCTGTGGGTTGATTCCGAACAGCACCGGACGAAGGTAAAGGGAAGCGCCGGTCGCCTCGTAAGGCGGAAGATAATCCAGATTCTCCTTCACGCAGATGGTGCACATCTCGATGAACATTTCCTCTGACGGATATGGCATATCAAGATAAGACGCGCTATCTGCCATTCTCTTGGCGTTGCGGTCAGGGCGGAACAGCCTGATCCTGCCGTCAACGCCCCTGAACGCCTTCAATCCCTCGAAGCAGGACGGGGCGTAATGGAATATTCCCGCGAAGCTGCTCAGGCAGATGTTGAAATCCTCCGTGACAACCGGGGACTCCCACTTTCCGTCGATGCAGCGGCTATAGACCAAGGCCTTTGTCTGGGTGTAGCTGAATGACAGCTTGCTCCAATCTATTGTGTTCATTCTTTCAAAATATTTTAGTCTTCAATGATTCTGTCCTTGTTGTAAGTGTGGATCTTCGTCTGTCCGGAAAGGATCATATAGCCGTTCTCCGCAAGGCTGTTGATCTCATCCTCTCCCGGAAAGACTTCCACCGGCGCTATGAATCCGATCTTTGCCTTGATCGCGTCCATAAGCATCTTACTGTGCGCGATGCCTCCGGTAAGAAGTATCGCGTCAACCTTTCCGTCCGCGGTGGCGGCCATCGCGGCGATGTACTTGCAGATGTTCAAAACGTATGCCTTAAGGAACGTTTTCGCCAATTCATTGCCCTCCAAGGCCATTTTCTCGACATCCAACATACTGTTCGTGCCGAAGTAGGCGACAGCGCCGCCGCGGCCGATGAGCTTCTTCTGGATCTCTTCCTTCGTGTATTTTCCGCTGAAACACATATCGATAAGCTCGAACGGCGGGCAGCATCCAGCCCTCTCCGGGGTGATCGGGCCGTCTCCTCCGAGTCCGTGGTTGGTGTCGATCACACGTCCGTTACGGTGCAGGGAGATCGTCGCCCCGCCGCCCATATGAGCCACGATCACGGTGACATCGTTCGTCTTGTGTCCGTGCTCCCTGAGGTACCTTCTCACGATGGCCCTTGAGTTCAAGGCGTGGAAGAGGGTCTTTCTGGTGAACTCAGGGATGCCTCCCATACGGCATTCCGGCAGCATCTCGTCAGCCATCGGAGGGTCGGCGATGTAGGCCACGCACTCGCCGAAACGAGGCCTAAGCTTCTTGTCGGAGCGGATCTGGTTGATCTCCTTGGCCACGTCATCAGCGAGAATCGCGCTCAGATTGCAGGCGTGGTTTCCGTCGCGGCAGCTTTTCAGGACTTCGCGCATATCCTGATTCACGTTATAGACACCTGTGATGACAGGGACTATGAGTCCGCCGCGGGCCATCACGATATCCACGTCCTCAAGCGGAATCCCTTTGGTGGCCATAAAGTTCTTGATGGCCTGATGACGCATATCCGCCTGATCCATCACTGAAGGGTACTTGGCCACCTCCTCAGCGGTGTGTTCAAGCTTGGTGTCGAACACGCGGACTCCGTCTGAGAAGTAGCCCAGCTTTGTGGTTGTGGATCCAGTGTTGATTATAAGGATGTTTCCCTTTTGAGGGACATCAAAGGAATTTGTCTTGTTATCCATCGGATGATAAGGCTTTATTACGACCCCAAGATATTACAATTTTTCAACGAACGCAAGAATTTTAATAAATTTTATGTTAAATTTAATCATTTTAGTAATTATTTTAATCAAAATCAAACGTTTTATCATATAAGAATATTCACAGTTAGGGCGAACGGGCCAAAAGCACGTCGGAATAAAACTCATCGCTCCCACTGTTCCTCATCCCGAAGAATAATCGTACATTTGTGGAAAAGGAGGTAATATTATGAATTCATTCAAGGAACTCGCGCGCGTGCGCAGAAGCCACAGGGCGTTCACGGACGAGCCTGTGAGCGAGGAGGACATAAAGACCATACTTACGGCCGCCTTGATGTCGCCGACAGGCAAAGGGCTGCGGAAATGGAGATTCGCTGTGACAGACAACAAGGAAAAGATCCAGGCGCTGTCAGGAATAAGGACGGCAGGGTCGCGGTTCCTGGCCGGAGCGCCGGTGGTGATCGCCGTTATGGGTGTGCCTGCGGAGCAGGAGCTGTGGGTTGAGGACGGAAGCATAGCCGCGGTCACGATGCAGTACCAGGCTGAGGACTTAGGGCTTGGCTCCTGCTGGTGCCACGTCAGAGGCAGGGAAAGCGTGGTAGCCGGTGTCTCGGCCGAGGAGAAGGTGAAGGAGATTCTCGGGATTCCGGACGAATGCTCCGTACTGTGTCTGATCGCGGTCGGACATCCGGCCGACGAACGGAAGCCTCAGGATGAGGATTCCCTCAAATGGGACCAGGTAAGTTATGTTCATTGAGCCGGTAGCGCGCTTCATCTCACCGTTCGGAACCAAGTTCGGCATACCGCGTCAGGCGGGACTCGTTCCTGGTCTGAAAGGTCGTATTGTTTTCGAGCCTGCGTTCCGCTCGGCGGATGCGGTGAGGGGGCTGGAAGGCTTTGAGTACATCTGGCTGATCTGGGGGTTCTCTGGGAACAGGCCTCGGTCGGCCACTTCGACAAGCTCAGTGACCGGAAGGAAGCGGTCTCCTCAAAGAATGGTGAGCGACGTCGAACCACGGTTGGTGAGCAACGTCGAACCACGGTTGGTGAGCAACGTCGAACCACAAGCGCAGCGGCCGGAGAAGACATTCCGGGCGACTGTCAGGCCACCGAGACTCGGCGGGAACGAAAGAATAGGCGTGTTCGCCAGCCGCTCCCCTTTCCGGCCCAACGGGCTGGGACTCTCGTCAGTCAGGATCGAGTCCATTGAATATGACGCCAAGGACTCCGAGGGAAGACCGGTCGGCCCGGTGATCAATGTGTTAGGGGCTGATCTTATGGACGGAACGCCGATCTACGACATCAAGCCTTACGTCACCTACACTGACAGCCATCCAGGCGCGGCTTCCGGATTTGTGGACGAACGCGGGTGGAAGCCGCTGAAAGTGGAGTTTTCCGTTTCCATCCCGTCGGTTGGTGAGCTATGTCGAACCACGGTTGGTGAGCTATGTCGAACTCCGGGCGCTTCGACAAGCTCAGCGACCGGGACAGGCTCGGCGACCGGGACAGGCTCGGCGACCGGGACAGGCTCGGCGACCGACAAGGTGTACGGATGGGCAAAGGAAGACATCGAGTCCCTGAAAGAGGTGCTGGCGCAGGACCCGAGGCCACGGTATCAGAACGACCCTGACAAGGAGTACGGGATGATTTTCAACGATATGGACGTAAAGTTCAAGGTCAGCGGCGACACGCTGACCGTCATCGGGATCAGGCCCGCCCCGAAAGAATAGCCAGGATCCATGATTTATAGACGAACAACAAACGAAGACAAATGAGACAATACCCATCACTTGAGATAGTGCCGCCCCTGAAAGGGATGACCAAGGACGAGCTTCTGGACGACATCAGGCCATTCATCGAATTCAACCCAAAGTACATCAATGTCACCTGCCACCGGGACGAGGTGGCGTTCGAGGAGCAGCCGGACGGAAGCTACAGGAAACGGCTCGTGCGCAGAAGGGTCAGCGAGACGGCGGTGTGCGGAGCAATCCAGTCGGAATTCAAGGTCAACGTAGTGCCTCACCTGATCTGCGGAGGCCTGACCGCCGAACAGATAGAATTCCAGCTCCAGGACTTCAAGTTTTTGGGAATATCCAACGTCCTTGCCCTGCGAGGAGACTGCCTGACCGGAGAGAAACGCTTCTCCCCTGTTCCGGGAGGCTACGTCCACGCCAACGAGCTTGTCGAGGCCATCCGCCGCTTCGAGAGGGAGAACGGATGCGAGGGCTTCTTTCGAATCGGAGTCGGAGGCTATCCGGAGAAACATTTCGAGGCCGCCAACATCGACGAGGACATCGCGAACCTGAAGCGCAAGGTTGATGCCGGGGCCGACTACATCACCACACAGATGTTCTTCGACAACAAGGTGTATTACAGCTTCGTGGATAGATGCCGCAAGGCCGGAATAACGGTCCCGATCATCCCCGGGCTGAAGCCGATCTCCTCCCAAAGGCAGGTCAGGCTGCTGCCGGAGTCATTCTCGATCGACATCCCTTTCGAATTGACGAGCGAGATAACGGCGCACTCCGACAGCAAGGAGGCCGTCTATCAGATCGGGCAGGAATGGGCCACCGCCCAATGTAAAGACCTGTTGGCAAACGGAGTGGAGGCTGTCCACTTCTACACGATGGGCAAGTCGGCGAACATCATAGGAATACTCAAAGAATGCTTCTGAGAATAGTATGCTTGACATCAAAACCGAACTTTCAAGGCGGATTCTGATCCTCGACGGAGCGATGGGAACAATGCTTCAGCGGGAAGGACTTCAAGGCAACAGCGAGTCCTTCAACCTCACCGCACCGGAGACGATCCGAGGGATTCACAATGAATATATTGAAGCGGGAGCTGACATCATCACCTCCAATTCATTCAGTGCCAACAGCATCTCTCAGTCCGAATATGGGATGTCGGACAAAGCCGGAGAGATGGCCGAGGTCGCGGCGCGGATCGCCAGGTCGGCCGCTGACTCGGTGGCCCGGAAGGTCTGGGTGGCAGGGAGTGTCGGCCCGACAAGCAAGTCCCTGTCCCTGGCGCAGAACATCGCCGATCCGGTTTCACGGCCTTATTCATTTGATGAGATGGCGGAGGCTTTTGACGTACAGATAAGAGGGCTGCTCCGCGGCGGTGTGGATCTGCTGCTGTTCGAGACCTGCTTCGACGCGCTGAACACGAAGGCCGCACTGTATGCGCTCGGACATATTCAAGGAGCGGAAAAGGTGCCTGTGATGGTTTCCGCGTCGATGAGCGACAGGAGCGGACGCACCTTGACAGGCCAGACGATGGAGGCTTTCTACCGCTCGGTGATGCACTGCTCGCCGCTGTCGTTCGGCCTCAACTGCTCACTCGGCGCCGAGGAGATGATCCCGCTCATCGCCGAGGTCTCGTCGTGGGCTGAATGCGCTGTCAGCTGCTATCCCAACGCCGGACTGCCGAACGAGATGGGTGAATACGACGAGACTCCTTCCCGGATGGCGGAGTCGGTCAGGAAGATGGCCTTGGCTGGATCGGTCAACATTGTCGGAGGTTGCTGCGGAACGACTCCGGAACACATCAGGGCGGTGGCCGAGGCGGTGGAAGGGATTGCTCCAAGGGAGATTCCCAAGCCTTCGGACATCCTCTATGTCAGCGGATTGGAAAGCGTGGAGATCGACAGGAAGAACAATTTCACCAATGTCGGGGAGAGGACTAATGTGGCGGGATCAAGAAAGTTCGCCAAACTCATCGCGGCCGGGGATTATGAGGCAGGACTCCAGATCGCGGCGCAGCAGATTGAGAACGGGGCAAGCGTGATCGACATCAATATGGATGACGCTATGCTGGACTCCACCGCGGAAATGGAGAGATTCCTAAGGTACGTTTCGAACGATCCGGCTGTGGCGAAGGCCGCCGTGATGATTGACTCTTCCCATTGGGAGACTCTCGTAACCGGGCTGAAGAACACTCAGGGAAAGAGCATTGTGAACTCCATCTCGCTTAAAGAAGGAGAAGAGGTCTTTGTTACGAAAGCCCGTGAGATCAAGTCATTAGGTGCGGCGCTGATAGTCATCGCCTTTGACGAGAAGGGGCAGGCGACCACTTATGACAGGAAGGTGGAGATCTGTCGGCGGGCATATTCATTGCTCGTCTCCGACAAGGTCGGGATGGCGCCTTGTGACATCATTTTCGATGTGAACGTGCTTCCGGTCGGGACGGGGATTCCTGAGCATTCCCGCTATGGGATTGACTTCATCGAGGCGGTACGCTGGATCAAGACTAATCTGCCGGGGTGCAGGACTTCGGGTGGTATCTCCAATCTTTCGTTCTCGTTCAGGGGGAACAACACGGTCCGTGAGGCTATGCATTCGGTGTTTCTCTACCACGCCATCGGGGCGGGGCTTGATATGGGGATCGTGAATCCGGGGATGCTGAAGGTGTATGATGAGATCGAGCCGGAGCTGCTGAAGTGTGTCGAGGATGTGATTCTGGACTCGGACGCAGAGGCTACGGAGAGGCTGATCGAGAAGGCTTCCAAGATTATGGAGGCCGCTGAGAGGGCTGCTGGGGAAGCCGCTGGGGGCGTCGCCGCCCCGGCAAGGGGGAATGCTCCCTACGCTGCGCGCCCTGTACGGGTAAATGGTCGCACATCCCTTGTCGGGGCGGCGACGGCAGGGGCTGGGGCAAGCAATGATCCGGGCGCTTCGACAGGCTCAGCGACCGAGGCTCGACCTTGCTCAGCGACCGAATCGGTGACACGTCCTGGCGCGGTCACTGAGCCTGTCGAAGTGACTGAGCCTGTGGTTCGACCTTGCTCACCAAACATCGAAGTGACTGAGCCTGTGGTTCGACCTTGCTCACCAAACATCGAAGTGACTGAGCCTGTGGTTCGACCTTGCTCACCAACCATCGAAGCGACCGTTGAGGAGAGGCTGGTCAAGGCGTTGGTGAAAGGAGACTCGACGGGGCTGGAGAGGGACATCAACGAGTGTCTTCAGAAGTACGAGAAACCGGTACAGATCATAGACGGGCCTCTTATGAGCGGAATGGCGAAGGTCGGGGAACTGTTCGGAAGCGGAAAGATGTTCCTGCCGCAGGTAGTCAAGTCCGCCAAGACGATGAAGAACGCCGTTGCCCTGCTTCAACCCTACATCGAGGAAGATGCCGGTGACTCCGCCACAAGAAAGCCAAGGATTGTGTTCGCCACGGTCAAGGGCGATGTCCACGACATCGGCAAGAACATCACTGAGATCGTGCTGAGCTGCAACGGTTTCGAGATCATTGACCTCGGGGTTATGGTGCCGAAGGAGACAATCCTTGAGAAGGCCGCGGAGACCGGCGCCGACCTTATCGGAGTCAGCGGACTGATCACCCCGTCGCTCTACCAGATGGAGGAGATCTGCAAGGAGATGACAGCCAGGGGAATGGACACTCCCCTGCTCGTCGGCGGAGCGGCGGCCTCGGCGCTTCACACGGCCGTGAAGCTCTCCCCGCTGTACGGCCACGTTTTCTACGCACAGGACGCTTCCGCAAGCGCCGTTCTGGCCAACCAGCTCATCACGGACAGGGAGAACACCGAGAAAGCCGAGCATCAGAAGCAGGAGAGACTGAGGGAACTTTACGCCAAGTCATCGCAAAAGAAGGAAACGGCCGGTGGTCAGAAGCCGTTCCCCGCCTCAAGCTTCATCAAAGGCCAGCCGTTCGCAAACATAGCCGCAAGAAGTCTGACAATAGACGAGGTGTTCCCGTTCTTCGACTGGAATCTTTTCGCCGCGATCTGGGGGATCAAGAACGGAAAAGGAAACGGGGAACTGCGAAAACTGAGGGCGGACGCATTGAAGGAAATCGACAGGCTAAAGGCGGAGAACGCCTGTAGGATGACAATCTCGGCCAGATTCGACGCCTGCCACTCCGAAGGAGACGACATCGTAGCGACAGAGTTCCGCCTGCCGATGTTCCGTCAGGAAGGCGGCCGTTCGCTGGCCGATTACATTCCCCCGAAGGAGTATGGGTTCGATTCCCCGATGGGTATGTTCGCCTTGAGCGTTCGGACAGAGTCCCACGACCAGGGCTGCGAATGCCCGGCCTGCGCCACTGAATACGGGCCGATGGTCTCCAGAGCCGTGAGGCTGACATTGGCCGAGGCCGCATCCGAATGGCTGAGTGAATATATTCATAAAGCGATGCCGGAAGGAGCCGAGGGGGCGAAAGTCATCAAGCCTGCGGCGGGATATTCATCCTGCCCCGACCACACGCTGAAACGCGACATTCTGAGGTTGCTGCCGGAGGCCGACAAGCTTGGCATCACACTGTTGGACAGTTGCGCTATGATTCCGGACGCAAGCATCTGCGGGCTGATATTCATTCATCCGGAGGCCGCGTACCCGGAGATACGCCGAATCAGTCAGAACGCCATCGATGAATATGCCGCCAGACGCGGGATGTCGGAGTCCGACAAGGGGCGGTTCTTAGGGCATCTGTTGTAGTTGGCAGTTCTTCACGCTTCGACAAGCTCAGCGACCGCACTTCGACAGGCTCAGCGACCTTCGAAATCCGGTCGCTGAGCCTGTCGAAGCGATTTTAATACGCCATATTCCACATAGCGTCCTGAGCCGCTCCGCTCTTGGATGCGTCCATCTTGCCGAAGTTCCAAGTGAAGGACAGGACTATCCTGCGACCTAATACGTTGGTGTAGGAATCCTGGACATAGTTGTCCATCACGGTATGCCTCCACGCCCTGACGCTGTCAAGGATGTCCTGGGCGATCAGGGAGATGTTGAAGGATTTGATGTTCTTCCCGACAGTAAGGCTCCAATCGACGTAATCGTCGTTGTAGCCCGCTCCGTAGCCTCTGCGGATCAAGTAACTAAGGCGTGACTCGAACTCAAAGTCGTGAGGTGAGGTGTAGGACGGATTGAGCGAGAACCTGACATCCCAGGTGTTGGTGTTGGCCTTTGAGTCAAGAGAGTAGTTCGATCTTGAGTTGGTAACACTTGGTACGAAACTAAACCGGAATCTTTCAAGGTTCAGTGAGAGGCCTGCCGTGAATCCCCAATTATAATTATTGGTCAGACTCTCACGGAATCCGCTCTCCCCGGAGTAGAACCTGTCTCCCGAGGCGTCGCCCCAGAAACCGTCCATAAACTCGGTGTAGTCAAACGAGTCCAGATCAAGTCCGGCGAGCGTACCCTTGCTCTGGTAACTCACCGACCTTCTTTTATAGAAATCACTTGAGACATCCATTCTGAGCTTGCCGTCCTTTGTCAAAGGGAACGTCAGGTTGAAATCAGTGCTGACACTGTAGCCAGGCTTCTTTGTGTTCACAGGAATCGAGTACCGGATGCTGTTCTCGTCGAACCAGATCGCGGAGACCTGAGAGTTGGACGAGTAATTACCGAACAGCCATCCATTGAATCTGACTTTCCCCCAGCTCGCCCTGTAGGAAGCGCTCATCGACTCGGTCGTGGCCGGCTTCAGGTAGATGTTACCGGCTGTGATCCTTGTCGGATTGACGATATTGAAGGTAGGGACGATGTTGGCGGCCGACGGTCTTACCGTACGGCTGGAGAACCGTCCGAAGATGTTGTGGTTCTTGTTGGAATACCTCACGTTCACGAATGGCGACAGTGTCGCCTGCCACTCTCCCACCCCGGTCTTGGTGTCAAGGCCGAAAGAACGGGCGTAGTTCTCGTTCTGATAGAACCTGACCTGACCTCCGAACTGGAGATTGGTCTTGCCTTTCTTGAACTGGGCGAGAAGCTTTCCCTCGTTGGAGAAATAATAGTTGTCGGAGACGGACGAGTAGTAGTCATTGGCTGATCCGTCAACGGCGTTCGTGGCGTCGCTGGTGGATTTCCTGATACTGTAGTTGCTGCTGATGTTCGTGGAAAGAGCCCAGTACTTGCCGAAAGGCTCCACATAATTGACGGCGGCGTTGACAAAGCCGTAGCTGCCGTTCCTGTCATAAAGCAGGTTCCGGACATCCTCCTTGCCTGACGCCGAGAACACGGTGGATGAATTCTCAACAGCGTTGCCATCGTTGGAGCTCAGGACATATTCAACATCCAAAGTCAGCGCGCGCCTGTCCTTGCCAAGTTTTTTGACGCCGGTAGATAACTCGCCACCAGTGATCAGACCTTTCTTGGCGGAGTATGAATATGACTCCGCTCGGTTCTTCTCATCCTCTCCGGCAAGGGACCGTGAGTTCTCGGTGGATGTCTTGTCGAAGTCGTACCAAAGAAGGTAAGGGTTGAAATAAAGCGACGTCTTCTTTTTGTTCTTCTTCTTGAACTCGGCCCTGAGGCTTACCTTGTCCAGCCCTCCGTTCTCAAAGCCCTCGGTGGTGTCGAAAAGATCGTCTTCCCCATCATTGAAGGTCGTGCGGTCGGTCCTTGAGTGAAGGTCGGACCTCTCCGCCGAATAGACCACAGAAGCCGTCGTAGTGAAGCCCTTTATGGCGTCAGAGTTAAGGTTTGTTCCGACCTGATAGTTTCTGTGCAGGCCTTGGAAGCCCAACGAAGGGACCTCGCTCTCGTCGTCGTACATATAAAGCATTCCCGACCCCGGAGCCACGAAATTCATCCCGCTGGCGATGCTGGTCAACTGGTTCTTCTCCCCATAGACCGAGACCATCGCCGAGCCGCTGTAGAGGACATCCTTGTTGACCTTGAAGCCTTTGTCATCCTTTCCGGAAAGCGTGGTTCCCCCGGCCAGCTTGGCGTTGCCGAACCACCCGCTCTTGTACTCCTCCTTGAGTTCGACATCCATAACCTTCTCCTTGTCCCCTCCGATGCCCGTGAACTGCGCCGACTCGGTCTCCTGGTCGATCACCTTGACCTTGTCCACGATCTTTGCCGGCAGGTTGTCAAGGGTCGCCTTGTTGTCCCCGAGGAAGAACGTCTTACCGTTGACCGTGATCTTGCTGACCTCCTTGCCGTTGACCTTGACCTTGCCGTCAGAGCTTACCTCAACGCCCGGCATCTTCTTCAGCAGGTCGGCCAGGTTGTCATTGGCCATCACGTTGAAAGCAGCAGCGTTGTAGATCACTGTGTCCTGCCGGATCTCCATCGGAGAGGCCGCCGCAGTGACAGACGCGGCCTTCAAAACCTTATCATCCGGTCGCATCAGGATGACCTTGGCGTCGTAGTTGCCACGGACGTAGATTTTCCTATAGACTGGTTTGTAGCCAAGATATTCAATGCAAAGCAGATGCTCGCCTTTGGCCACGTCCTTCAGGGTCGCCTTACCCAAAGTGTCGGTCAGCGAGAAACTTGTGATGACGGTGTCCTTGGGATGTCTCAGGTAAGCGGACGCGAAAGCGATAGGCTCCCTTGTCAGAGAGTCCAGAACCTGCGCCTTCACGCTGAACGAAGATCCGCGGAACATATCATCCGACATAACAATCTGGGCATCGAGTCTGGTCCCAAAGGAAACAGCTGCCATCAAAAACAAAAGGGCGAAAATCCTCCTCATTATGGTTGTAATAATATTCTATGTACAAAACGTAATAGAATCCGGAATGTAACACCATTCCGAATCAAAGCCCGCGAATATACGTAAACAAATCGTCAAAAGACCCGTTCCACAGATAAATATTCAGAGATTAATTGAAAGTCATAGCGTCATAGCGCCTCAGCGCGCCTGGGTTCTCCAGACGTGAGGCGTAAGTCCCGTGTGCTGACGGAAATAGCGGGTGAAGAACGAGGCGTCGCTGAAATTGTAGTCCCACGCAATCTGCTTCAGTGGTTTGTCAGTGCTGGAAAGATCCTGTTTGAGCTTCAGGATCACATAATGGTCAATCACTGTCTTGACGCTGCGACCGGTGACGGAGCGGGTGATGATGTTAAGGTACTTCGGTGTGATGCTCAACCGGGAGGAGTACCAACTCACATCACGGCTCTTGCGGAAATCCCGCTCCAGCGTCTGCATAAAAGTGTTGAAAAGAGATCTCTTCCTTTTAGTGCCGAGAGCCGGTGGCGACATCTCAGGGAATTTCGCAATGAAGTCGTTGAACCCTATGAAAAATCCCTTTAGTTGACACAGGATCAATCTGTCAAGACAGCCACAATTCTCTTGATGGAAGTATTCTCCCAACAAGGAAAACATATATGACACGATATTGCTGACGAACGGAGCCACTGTGCATCTGTCGTCCTTCAATCTGTCATAGACGGAATGCTCGATGTCAAGACTGGCCTCGCGGAGGATGTCCTCATTGAAAACGAGTATATCAGCTGAGAAGTCCTCACTTTGTCCGCTTACGGCGACAAGGTCACCGGGAAACATCGTAATCACTCCCCCGGCCGACAATCTCCATTCCTTGAAGTTGACATTCAAAACCACATTCCCGCCTCGGCACAAGACAATCGCCCCGTTGCCCGCCACCTGCTCGGAATTGCCTCCTCCCAAAGGACTTATAATATTCTTGACACCTTCCAACAAAGAAGACCCTCTTTCCGAGATGAAAACCCTATCCATTAATATTCTTATTTAGACCACAAATATCGGCAAAATTGTTTTAATAAACCTTAGTAGTTCCCGAAAATCCCATTTTTGAATATTTTTGTCCAACGTCCGCGTCTTTAATGCTCACTACCTTTGCAGACGAAAAACCAAAGACAAATGAGATTAGGAAAAAAAGTGACGGCGGGATTTGAGGCCGCCGTTTTGTTTTCTGTTCTGCTGTCGGAAGGGACAGGGTTGTCGGCGAACGTCCCCGGACGAGCGGCCGACAAGATCAAGGAGCAAGAGACCCATCGTGACACACTTACGCTCACATTGACCGACGTGTTTTCCCGAATCGAGACCGAGAACAGAACAATGGAGATGCTTCGATCAGCACACGAAGCGGCGAAGGAGGGGGTTATCGCAGCCAAAAACGCCAGATTTCCGGACGTGAACGCGGAGATCAACGGCAGTTACATCGGGGACGCCTTCCTGACGGACAGGGACTTCTCCAATTGGATGAGGGCAAAGACACCTCATTTAGGCAATGGCTTCACCTTGGAGGCCCAGCAGGTCATCTACGCCGGAGGTGCGATTGATGCCAGTATAAGAATAGCGGAAAGCCAAGCGGAGATGTCCGCCGCCCAGATTGACAAAAACAGACAGAATCTGAGGCTTTTAGCAGCCGGGCAGTGTGTGGATCTGTTCAGGATCGCCAACGACATCGAGGTCTATAAGGAGAACATCTCGCTGACAGAGAAATTAATCGGAGAGATCACGGCCAGACGTGAGCAGGGGCTTGCCCTTGCCAACGACATTACACGCTACGAACTGCGTCTGGAATCCCTCAAATTGGAACTCGCTCGTCTCGAGAGCACGAAAGAGACCTTGAATTTCAGGTTGTGCAACTCGCTTGGCCTTCCGGAAGGGACAACTATCATCCCGGCACTAAAGACCGGAGAGAAAAACGACAGGGCTGAAAGCCTTGGCGATTGGCAGTCCACTGCGGAGATGTTCTCTCCAGAGATCAAGATGTCAGGCATCAATCAGGAACTGGCCCAGAATCAACAGAGGCTGGTCAAAAGCGAGATGCTGCCCCAGATCGCCATCGTCGCACACGAGAACATCAACGGACCGATCACATTCGAGATTCCTCCTATCGACAAGAACATCAACGTGTGGTACATAGGTTTGGGAATCAGGTACAATCTCGCGTCACTCTACAAGTCCGGCCACAAAATGAGACAGGCCGGGATCACTGTCAGGCAGGCCTCGCAGGCGACCGGGGTGGCACAGGAGAATCTGAGGAATGATGTCCAGCAAGCCTTCTCGGACTACCAACTGGCCTTCACGGAGCTTGAGACCAGAAAGAAAAGCCTTCAACTGGCGGACGAGAACTATTTCAGAATCCACGACCGGTATATGGAGCAACTCGTGCTGGTCACGGATATGATTGACGCATTCAATATGAAGTTAGAGGCCGAGTTAGGCGTTTCCGACTCTGAGGCCGAGATCAGTTACAAACTGTGCAGGCTGAAATACGCGGCCGGAATATTATAAGAAACGCCGCCGCCACAAAATAAATGAATATAATAAAACTCACTACAATGCTTAGCAAGAAAACAATCAAAAGAATATACAATTCCGTGATAATCCTCCTGCTTCTGTGCGGGATCATCTACATCAGCATCCGTTTCTGCCATTTCGGACGCGTCGAGTACACCGATGACGCCAGGGTCGAGCGCCACATCCATCCTGTCAACACCAGAGTGCAAGGATTCATCAGCGAGATCCGTTTCGATGACTACAAAAGAGTTCGCAAGGGAGATACACTCGTGGTCATCGATGACACCGAGTATCTTTACCAGTTGGCTCAGGCGCAGGCCGATCTGGCCAAGGCCCGTTCAGGCAAATCCGCCGACGCAGCCAGCCTCAGGACAACAGCCAACAACGTCACGGTGGCCGAGGCCGGAATCGAGGAGGCCAAAGCGAATCTTGACAATGCTAAGGAGGACTACGAAAGATACAGGAAACTGATTGGAAAGGATGCGGTAACGCAGCAGGAGTTCGATGCCGTCGAGACCCGCTACAAGGCCGCTCAGGCTCGTTATGACCAGATGAGCCGCCAGCGGAGATCCACGGAACTTGTAGGAAGCGAGCTTTCCGGACGTCTCGGTCAGAGCGAGGCAGGAGTAATGCTGGCTGAAGCAGCGCTTGAACTTGCACGCCTCCGCTTGTCCTACACAGTCATCACGGCGCCTTGCGACGGCTATGTAGGTCGGAAAGACATCCACCCGGGACAACTCGTCCAGCCAGGCCAGCTTCTCGTAAGGGTTGTGGATGAAAGCAAGGTCTGGGTCGTGGCCGACTACCGGGAAACCCAACTGAAGAACATTCACGTGGGTAGCGAGGTCACCATCAAGGCAGATGCTAAGCCTGATGTCGAGTACAAGGGGCACGTCGAGTCAATAGCCTCCGCCACAGGATCCGCCTGGCTGGGGACACCGCTAAACAACGCCACCGGCAACTTCGTGAAAGTGGAGCAGAGGGTGCCTGTGCGCATAGTGATCGACGAGGAGGCCGGAAAACTCGCCGCCCTCAAGGCCGGACTCAACGTAGAGACAGAAGTGAGGTACTAAGATGCCGGCTCTACCAATGGAATTCTCGATGCCGATGTATCGGGAATACGTCCCGGAATGGATACGTCCGTGGATCTACGTCTTCTTTGTCATTGTCTTCCAGCTCAGCGGAGGAATCTACCTTGGCTCTCTAAACGAGATGGCCGGCGGGATGTCTCTCCTGAGGGAGGATGTTCTGATGGTCGGACTGTGCGGAGTCGTGGGAGTCTGCATACCTTTCCCTCTGCTGTTCCGCTTCAAGTTCCGCTACACCAACAGGCAGCTTCTACTTAACGCCGCACTTGTGATAGCGGTATGCAACATACTGTGTCTGTATGTGAAGAATATTCCCTTACTTTGCGTCATCTCGTTCATCGCAGGCTTTCTGAAACTGTGCGGGACATTCGAGTGTATGTCAAACATCCAATTGTGGATGGCGCCCGGAAGGGACTTCACCCGCTTCTTCCCTCTCCTCTACACAATCATCCTCGGATCAATGAATATGTCATCCTGGATAGTGAGCCACCTGTCATATTACTTAGGCGGCTGGGAAGCAATGCATTGGTTCATTACAGGTCTGCTGCTGGTCGTGGCGCTGACGGTGTTCATCCTGACAAGAAATGTCAGGATATTCCCAAAGATTCCGCTGATCAGCGTGGATTGGCTTGGGTGCGTCCTCTGGTCGCTGGCCCTGCTGGAAGGGATCTGGGTCTTCACCTACGGAGAACACTACAACTGGTTCGACTCCCCTCTTGTCCGCGGCGTGTGCGTGTCCTTTCTGATCACCTTATTTTTCTGCATCCAGAGAATGAGGCACATCCGGCATCCGTTCATCGATCCGAAAGCCTTCAGCCACAAAAAACTGATTCCTGTGCTGGCGCTGTTTGCGGTCGGCGAGATTCTCAACTCGACCTCACTTCAGAAAGTGTTTTTCTCGGCCGTTCTCGGGTATGGCCCGCTGACATCATCAAGGTTCGCCGTCTATGAACTTGTCGGCACGGTCTGCGGATGCCTCTTCGTGATGTGGTGGATCAAGAGACTGAGGTGGAACTATGTCAAACTGCTCTCGATCGGATTCGCTGCTATGCTGCTGTACCAGCTTTCGATGTATTTCCGAATCTCGCCGGACTCCAACATTGAGCTGTTCTTTCTGCCGACAGTACTCAGGTGTTTCGGCTACGGCATATTTTTCACCGCCCTGTCCATCTATCTTGAGGAGATAATGCCTTTCCAGCATTTCTTTACGGGACTGACCATCTGCGGATTCGTGAGGAACGGATTCATTAGTTCGATGGCGGCGGCGGGCTATAGTTACGCCCTGCGCTGGTACGAGGCGGACTATGTGACACACAGCGCAATGGGATCATTCATATCAAGTTTGCCCGCAAATGGACTGGCTGAAAAACTAAGCGCCCTGAACCCGATGATGTCCGGAGTCAAGACGCTCTATGGATGGACCTGTCTGGCAGGCTGCGCCGCTCTTTTAGTGTTCCTGTTGTTTGACGTGGAGCCGGTCAGGAAGACATTCAAGAAGATGCCTTCATGGCGTTCGGTCGGGATGTCAGTCAAGAAATCCCTTGGAATGTACCGTTGACCGGGGCGGAAAGGCTACGGCGGGGGGCGGATTCAGGTAACGATCCGGTACGCTTCGACAGGCTCAGCGACCACGATTCAACAAGTTCAGCGACCACGATTCGACAGGCTCAGCGGCCACGATTCGACAGGATCAGCGACCACGTTTGGCTCGGCGACCGGTTGGTGAGCCTGTCGAACCACCGCTATCATCGAAAGCCGGTTGGTGCGCCTATTATTCGGCTTTGCTCACCAACAATAGAAGCGATTTTAATACGCCATATTCCACATAGCGTTCTGGGCTGCTCCGCTCTTGGAGGCGTCCATCTTGCCGAAGTTCCACGTGAAGGACAGGACTATCCTGCGGCCGAGCACATTGGTGTAGGAGTCCTGCACGTAGTCATCAACGACAGAGTGCCTCCAGGCTCTGGCGGAGTCAAGAATATCCTGCGCTATCAGCGAGATGTTGAATGCCTTGATGTCCTTCCCGACGGTCAGGTACCAAGTGACGTAGTCATCATTGTAGCCGGTCCCGAAACCTCTGCGGATTCTGTAGGCGAATCTGGACTCGAACTCAAAGCCGTGAGGAGATGTGTAGGATGGATTAAGCGAAAGCTTTGTCTCCCAAGTGTTCGTGTTGGCCTTTGAGTCAACGGAGTAGTTAGACCTTGAGTTGGAGACACTCGGACCGAAATCGAGCCGGAAGCCATCGAGACTCAACGTGAAGCCCAAGTCAAAGCCCCACCTGCTGCTATTGGTCAGGCTCTCCTTAAATCCGCTCTCTCCGGAATAGAACCTGTCTCCGGAAGCGTCTCCCCAGAACCCGCTCATAAACTCGGTGTAGTCGAAGGAGTCGAGATCGATTCCGGCAAGTGTGCCGACAGTCTGGTAGCTGACCGTCCTCTGGACAAAGTAATTTCCGGAAGCGATCATCCTAAGCTTGCCGTCCTTGGTCACAGGGAAAGCCGCGTTGAAATCAAGATTCAAGTTATAGCCCGGCTTCTTCGTGTTCACCGGAATCGAGTATCTTACGCTGTTCTCATCGAACCAGATGGCTGACACTCTCGAATTGGTCGAGTAATCTCCGTACATCCAACCATTGAAACGGACCTTTCCCCAAGTACCTCTGTAGTAAGAGTTCAGAGACTCTCTCACGGAGGGTTTAAGGTAGATGTTGCCAGCTGTGACCCTTGTCGGATTGACAATGTTGAATGTAGGGACGATGCTTGATGGCGACGGCCTGTTGGTCTCGCGGAAAACGCTTATGAAGCCATTATGATTTTTATCCGAATACCTAAGATTCACGAATGGCGAGAAAGTTGACTGCCATTCCCCCACTCCTGTCTTGGTGTCAAGGCCAAAAGAGCGGGCGTAGTTCTCATTCTGATAGACTATGGCCTGGCCGCCGAACTGAAGATTTGTCTTGTCTTTCCTGAATTGCGCAAGGACCTTTCCCTCGTTGGTGAAATAATAGTTGTCCGAGACAGATGAGTAATAGTCATTGACGGATCCGTCAATGGCATTCGTAGCGTCACTCGTGGATTTGCGGACACTGTACCCTGTGTTGACATCAGCCGCGACAGCCCAGTACTTTCCGAAAGGCTCGACATAATTGACAGTCACATTGATGTTGCTGTAGCGGCCGTTCCTGTCATAGAGAAGGTCGCGGCTGTCAGTCGAAGCGGCGAACTTCGCAGTCGAATTCTCGACGACGTCTCCGTCATTCACTCCAAGGGTATAGACCACATCAAGCGTCACAGCGCGCCGATCCTTTCCCAGCTTCTTGATTCCCGCCGACAGGTCACCTCCCGTGACCACCCCCTTCCGGGTGGAGTAGGAATATGACTCCGAACGGTTCTTTTCCTCATCTCCGACAAGCGACATCGTGTTGTCCGTGACCGTGTTGTCGTGATTGTACCAATAGAGATACGGCTCAAAGGAAAGCGAGGTCTTCTTCTTGTCCTTTTTCGTTATCTCGGCGCGGACACTGAGTTTGTCCAGTCCGCCGTTCTCAAATCCCTCAGAAGTGTCGAATATGTCGCCACCGACCTCCTTGAAGGTCGTACGGTCCGTTCTGGAATGCTTATCCACCCTCTCGGACGAAAAGACCACAGACGCGTCGGTCGTGAAGCCCTTGACAGCGTCCGAGTTCAGATTGGCACCGACCTGAAAGCTTTTGTGAAGACCCTCATAAGGCAGAGACGGAATCTCGCTCTCGGAATCGTACATATACATCACTCCGGATCCCGGCGGCACAAAATTGCGACCGTTGGCGATGCTGGTCAGCTGGTTCTTCTCCCCATAGACGGAAACCATAGCGGAGCTGTTATAGATGAAGTCCTTGTTGACCTTGAAGCCTTTGTCATCCTTTCCGGAAAGGGTGGTTCCTCCGGCCAGTGTGGCATTGCCGAACCATCCGCTCTTGTACTCTTCCTTCAGTTCGACATCCATAACCTTCTCTTTGTCACCGCTTATTCCAGTAAACTGCGCGGACTCAGACTCTTGGTCGATGACCTTCACCTTATCAACTATCTTAGCCGGAAGATTGTCCAGAGTGGCCTTGTTGTCTCCAAGGAAGAAAGTTCTTCCATTGACGGTTATCTTGCTGACTTCCTTGCCGTTGACCTTCACCTTGCCATCCTGCCCCACCTCAATGCCGGGCATCTTCTTCAACAGGTCGGCCAGATTGTCATTGGACATCACATTGAAGGCCGCGGCGTTGTAGATCACCGTGTCCTGCCTGATCTCCATCGGAGTGGCCGCCGCCGAGACCGTGGCGGCCTTCAGCATCCTCTCATCCGGTTGCATCAGGATGACCTTGGCGTCGTAGTTGGCTCTGACATAGATTTTCCTATAGACAGGTTTGTAGCCAAGATATTCAATGCAAAGCAGATGCTCACCCTTCGCCACATCCTTCAGTTCCGCCTTTCCCAAAGTGTCCGTCAAAGCGAAGCTTGTGATCACGGTGTCCTTAGGATGCCTGAGGTACGCCGATGCGAAAGCGATAGGCTCTCTGGTCAAGGAATCAAGCACCTGAGCCTTTACATTGAACGATGTCCGCCCGAACATATCGCCTGTAATCAAAACCTGGGCATTGCTCCTAAGCCCCGAAACGAAAGCCACAAGGAACGCTAATGCAGAGAGGAATCTCTTCATAACAGTATTTTAATATTGATGCGGGAGTCAACTGATCCGCAGGAAATAATATTTGCGGTAAAGATAGTGATTACTTCCCACATATCCTATTCTATTCATTGATTGAGGTGCGAATTTGAACAAAGATGTCGTTCTTTGTCTTATATTTGCACGATAAATCTTCGTCACATCATAAGAATATGAGACTAAAGAATTCGATCATACAACTCGGAAGGGCTATGAGCGCTATGGTGATGCCGAACATCGGAGCGTTCATCGCGTGGGGACTCATCACGGCCCTGTTCATCCCTTCCGGATGGCTTCCTAACGAGAGTCTGGCCAAGCTGGTCGCCCCTTCCCTGACCTACCTCCTCCCTATCCTGATCGCCTACACGGCCGGTAAGAACATCGCCGGGGACAGGGGCGGAGTGGCCGGAGCGATAGCCTCGATCGGCGTGATCGCCGGAAGTGACATCCCGATGTTCATCGGAGCGATGATAATGGGGCCGCTCGGCGGATTCGTGATCAAAGAGTTTGACAAATTCACCAAAGGCCGGGTGAAGAGCGGATTCGAGATGCTGGTGAACAATTTCTCCGTCGGCATACTCGGAATGCTGCTCGCTATCCTCGGATTCCTCGTCATCGGCAACGCTATCTCCTGGCTGACGGAGGTGATCAGCGACGCGGCCGAGGTGATGATCAGGCACAAACTTCTGCCTCTGATCTCCGCCGTGGTGGAGCCTGCAAAGATCCTGTTCCTGAACAACGCCATAAATCACGGGATCTTCTCACCTATCGGAATCGAGCAGGTACACGAGTTCGGACAGTCAATAATGTTCCTGATCGAGGCGAATCCAGGGGCCGGACTTGGAGTGTTGCTGGCTTACTGGGCAGCGGGGAAAGGCAGTTACAAGACTTCCGCTCCGGGAGCGGCCATCATCCACTTCTTCGGAGGAATCCACGAGATCTATTTCCCGTACGTCCTGGCCAACCCGCTGCTGCTGATCTCTCTGATCGCCGGAAGCTCGGCCAGCCTGCTGTTCTACAGCGTGTTCGGATGCGGGCTTGTGGCTCCGGCGTCACCGGGAAGCATCATCTCCCTGCTCGCTATGGCTCCTAAAGGCCAGACACTTATGATTTTGGCAGGTGTGCTGATCGCTGCCGGAATCTCATTCGCGGTCTCAATACCGATCATAAAAGGGCGCAAGGCGAAAGCCGGCGAGAGCGTTGACGCGGCCGAGGAGCCACAGGTTGTTCCGGTCGCCGACGGGACTAAGAAGAAGATAATGTTCGCCTGCGACGCCGGGATGGGATCAAGCGCCCTTGGGGCGACCAGATTCCGCAAACGCGCCGCCTACGCTGATGTTGACGCGGACATCAGCAACTGCGCTATAGACGAGATCCCGGCCGACACCGACATTGTGGTGTGCCAGAACCATCTGAAGGAGAGGGCTGTCGCCAGAGTGACGGACAACAGGAAAAAAGGCGGGAAAGAGACGGTTGTCATCGGCATCGCGAACTTTATGGACGATCCCGCTCTGGACCGCCTTCTCGGGAGTCTCGGCAAAGGTCCGGACGTGCTGACGGAGGACAATATTCAGATAGGTCTGCCGACGGAAAGCAAGTCCGAGGCAATACTTCGTGCCGGAAGGCTTCTTGAAAGCAGAGGTTATGTACACACAGGCTATGCGGAAGCAATGCTTGAGAGAGAGGAAGCCGCATCCACGTACATGGGTATGGGAATAGCCATCCCGCACGGTACGGACGAGGCTAAAAAGGACATAATCCATTCCGGAGTTGTCGTGCTGCAGTACCCCGACGGCGTGGATTTTGACGGAGAGAAAGCGTACATCATCACCGGCATAGCCGGGAAAGGTGACGACCATATTGAGATACTGGCCTCGCTTGGAGAGTCGTTTGAGGATGAGGACAAGCTCCACACCCTTATGACGGCGACAAGCAAGGAGACAATTCTAAACATCTTGAGGAAAAATGAACAGCGTTAAGGTAATTGTGGAAGCGGAGAACGGCATTCACGCCCGTCCGGCTTCAGAACTCGTGAAGATCATCAAGGAGTCAGCGCCCGCCAAGGTGACGCTGAAAGCCAACGGGAAATCAGTCCCGGGGACAAGTATGCTCTCGCTGCTGACCCTCGGCCTGAAGAAAGGCACCGAACTTGAGATAGTGGCCGAAGGAGAGAATGAGGCCGCCGTCGCCGAGCGGATAGCCGCATTCGTTAAAGATCTTAAATAGACTCATTTATGGAGATTCTTTCGTCATCCGCGAAGTCTTGGGGACTTTGCGCTGGTAGGGCGTTCATATTCAGAAGAAATGATGTCGCCGCTTGTGGCGACGTGGACCTTGACGCCTGCTTCTCCAGGTTGGCGGAAGAATTGCGGGGACTCGCCTCAAAAGACGCGGTTTTCGAGGCACACGAGGAGATTGCGGAGGACCCGATGCTGAAGGACGCTGTCGCGGACAACATCGCTTCCGGAATGTCAGCGACCGAGGCGGCAGACAGCGCCTGCGGAAGCATCTGCGCGATGTTCGACGAGATTGACGATGAATATCTCCGCGCGCGCAAAGATGACGTCAAGGACGTGGTCGCCAGGCTGAAACGCATAATGAGCGGATCGTCCGACACACAGCACAAACTTCCGGACAGGGACGACATCATCCTTGTGTCCGATGAGTTCTACCCGTCCGATATGGAGTCTTTCGACCTGTCAGGAATCAAAGGAATGATCTCCGCGAGCGGAAGCTCCACGAGCCACGTCTGCATTCTCGCGAGATCCAAGGGCATTCCGGTTCTTACGGGCGTGAAAGGATGCGCTGAACAGATCCAGAACGGCGACAGGGTAATCCTTGACGGAGAGAACGGGAGGATATTCATTTCTCCGGATGATGAGACCGAGCGGGCTTTCGCGACGCGGAAGGAAAAGGAAGCAGCGCGGGGCAGCATCGTGGAGCGGATCAAGGAATTGGCGCCGGAGATGCAAGTCTATGCCAACGCCGGGGATGTCGGCGATGTCCGCAAGGCGATAGAGAACGGGGCGGAAGGGATCGGGCTTTTCCGCAGCGAGTTCCTGTTTATGGGAAGTCAGGACGGATTTCCGGACGAGGAGACCCTGTTCCGAGCCTACCGGGAGGCCGCCGAGACCTGCCAAGGCAAACCACTGACCATAAGAACATTAGACATCGGAGGAGACAAAAGCCTCAACTATTTCAAGATCCCCAAGGAGGAGAATCCGTTCCTCGGCTGGCGGGCCATCAGGATTTGCCTGAAACGCCCGGACATCTTCAAGCCCCAGCTCAGGGCCATTCTCAGAGCGTCGGCTTACGGAAAGGTCAGGGTGATGTTCCCGATGATAAGCACGGTTGAAGAGTTCAGGAACGCTGTCTCCGTTCTGGAGGAATGCAAGTCCGAGCTGCGCGCGGAGGGCGTGGCCTTCGACAAGAAACTTCCTGTGGGAATGATGGTTGAGACACCGGCCGCTGTCCTCAAGGCGGACGAGTTCGCAACCATCGCGGATTTCTTCAGCATCGGCACAAACGACCTCACTCAGTACATAATGGCCGCCGACAGGGGCAACAGCGCGGTCTCCTATCTTTACAAATATGATGACCCGGCTGTCCTGAAAAGCATCGGAATGGTCGCCAAGGCCGCGACTGACGCCGGCATCGAGGCTGCTGTCTGCGGCGAGATGGCCTCCGAGGAAAAGTTCGTCAAAACTCTCTCTGACTTAGGAATATCCGAGGTCAGTCTTTCGCCTGGGAAATTCATTCTCTAATGGCTAACACTGAATATTAAATATTCAACGCCCTGTACTCGTTGGGGCTGCAGCCCACGGCTTTTTTGAACGCTCGGCTTAGATACTGCGGGTACTGGTAGCCCAGGGCATATGCTATCTCGCTGACGCTTTTCGCCGGATTCGCAAGCATATCCTTCGCCGTGTCTATGATTTTTCCTTGGACATATTCCTGTGCGGAGCGACCCGTCTCCTTTTTAATAAGGTCGCCGAAATAGTTAGGAGAAAGATGCAGACGGTCAGCGAAATAGGCGACTGTCGGAGTCCCGTACGACCTTGGATTGCCAGAATCGAAATAGCCATCCAGCAATTCCTCGAAACGAGTCAGGATGTTCTTATTGGCTTTCTGACGAGTAACAAACTGACGGTCGTAGAAACGGGCGCAATAGTTAAGGAATAATTCGATGGCGGACGCTATGATCGTGTTGCTGTGCCTGTCCGCACCGTAGTTGATCTCGTCATCTATCTTCCTCAGGCAATCAATGATGGCCTCACGTTCCTGACGCGAGATGTGCAGAGCCTCGTGAACGTCGTACGAGAAAAACGTGTAGTCCTTAATATGTCGTCCGAGTTGAGTGCCTCTCAAAAGTTCGGGACTGAAATAAAGACACCATCCCTTTGCCTGATAAGTAGAACCATCGGCTGGATAGCCGAAGACCTGTCCAGGAGACACGAAAACAAGCGTGTTCTCCTGATAGTCGTACTCTTCCCTACCGTATTTCAGATAGTCTGCGCACAGGACATCCTTCAGAAAAACCACGAACAGGCCGAAATTCTTCCGGCAGTTCGGTATTGGACGCTTGACCTGCGATCCTTCAAACACATTGACCAGCGGATGCCTGTCGCCAAGCCCCCAATATTCATTGTAGTCCCCTACTGTCGGTATGTTTAGTATCTCATCCATAACTATCATAACTTGCCTGACACAAAAATAACATATTCTCGCCACAATCCGTAAAAGTTGTATTACAATCAGTAATTTGGATAAGTGCTTTCTAATTAGGGTATGATAACTTTGCAGTGTTCGATAAACAATGATAATTAAATAAAAGCACAATGAAAAAAGAGATTCTAACTTCAGTCTGTGTGGCCGCCACCCTCTGCGGAACGGCCTACGCACAAAATCAGGCGTTTGAGGAAGCCTCAACCGTGAAAAGTCATAACAGCAATCCGTGGGGGCTGGTCTATGCCGGTGCCATTACTGAAAATGCGAGCGGTAAAGTGAACATCCATCCGATCACCTACAACCTTAACGGCTTAAAGATCGCGGCCAACGTCTATACTCCAACAGGTTACGACCCTGTCAAGACTTACCCTGCCATTGTCGTGGCGCACCCGAACGGAGGCGTGAAAGAGCAGGTGGCCGGGCTTTACAGCCAGCGCCTGGCCGAGCAGGGCTACATCTGTCTTGCGTTCGACGCCGCTTACCAAGGCGCCAGCGATGGAGAGCCTCGCAACACTGACAAGCCAGCCAACCGAATCGAGGACATCCACAGGGCGGCAGACATTCTTCTGCAATAT
Organism: uncultured Muribaculaceae bacterium; assembly: GCA_964479325.1. GTDB lineage: Bacteria > Bacteroidota > Bacteroidia > Bacteroidales > UBA932 > Cryptobacteroides. Next base: position 13,570 of record CAYZKZ010000014.1, on the reverse strand, counting down.
CCCGGAGTTGATCCTCAGCGCCTGGGCGTCCTCGGCATCTGCGGCGGTGGAGGCTACACCATCAAGGCAGCACAGACCGACAAGAGATTCAAAGCCGTCGCCACGCTCAGTATGTTCAACACGGGGCTGGTACGCCGCAACGGATTTCTTGACTCTCAGATCGCCTCAGTGCAGGAGCGTTTGGCCGACGCCTGCGCCGCCCGTCAGAAAGAGGCCGAGGGCGGCGAGATTGAATATGTCGGTGATATGAGCGGAGTGACACCAGAACAGGCCGCCGCGCTTCCTTTCGACCTCTACCGTGACGGCTACGAGTATTATCTCCAGACCCACGCACACCCAAACTCCACGTTCCGCTACACCAAGAGCAGCCTCGTGGACTTGATGGCCTTCGACGCCAGCGAAGGGATGGAGCTGATCAACCAGCCGCTTCTGATGATCGCAGGCAGCATCGCCGACACGTTCTATATGACCGAGCAATGCTTCAGCCGCGCCACCGGCACGCAAGACAAGGAACTGTTCCTGATCCCCGGCGCCACCCACATCAAGACCTACTATGTTCCTGAATATGTGAATATAGCGGTAGCAAAACTGACCGACTTCTTCGGCAGCAGACTATAAATCACTCAAAAGAATCCGAATATGAAAAAGTTCATCATCATCCCTGTTTTGTTTTTGGCGCTGACTTGCGCCGAGGCTTGCTCCTCCGACAACGATCCAGATCCAGAAACAGAGCGACCAACCACACCTGGAGGCAGTAAAACTCTCGTGGCATACTTCTCGGCCCAAGGACACACACAAGCCGTGGCCGAACGCATCGTGTCACATACCGGTGCGGATGTGTACCGCATCGAGGCAGCACAGCAATATTCATCAAACCCTTATGATGACAGCGACCGCATCCAGAAAGAGGCGTACAACGACCAGCGTCCGGCAGTGGCAAATCTACCAGATGCAGAGATAATCGCGAAGTACGACACACTTTTCGTTGGCTCGCCCTGCTGGTGGCATCAGCCAGCAATGGTAGTCTGCACATTTTTGGAAGCTTATGATCTGAAAGACAAGGTGATTATCCCGTTCTTCACCTACGGTGCCACAACTTATCTGAACGAATCAATGCACAAGATTTATAAAGTGACACCTAATTCGAAGCACATCCCGGCGACACTGCCTGAAGATCTCGACCCAGATGACATCACGACCCCTGGCCGCGCAGACGATGCTGGCATAGATATGCCCGGCAACGCCAGCGGCACGGAAGCCTGGCTGCGCAGAATCGGAATAATCAAATAAAGTGTACAAGCACAAGTAAATCCAATGGCATAGCCTCACCTACACCCTAAGCACGATGGGTCCTTACAGAAAAATCGACTTTGAAAGTGTCCGGAATAACACAGACAATCTTTGCCTTGACGGGAATCTGCTGCTGTGTGAATCCAACCAAGTCGTAGAGATGGATGCCCCGGTGATTCTGGATGGCATCAGTGTGATCGGGATTTGCCTTGAAGGAAACGCTCTTCTTGAAATAGGATCAATAAGCCACAATGTCCGGGGCGGAATGGCATTGATTCTATTTCCGGGAGAGTCATTCCGCTTGTCTGGAACTTCCTTGGACTTGAATATCAAATTCATCATATTCAAAGAAAATTTCATAAGATGGAAAGGTGACATCCTCAACTCTATAAGTCTCAATGGAGATATGGATAATCTTCATCTGTTACCGCTGTCGGAAGAATCGATGCGGGAATGTATCGCAACCTACGAAATTATCCGCAAACGATTGAAACGCAGAACTCATAAGTTGATGTATGAGGTTCTTACGCACCACTTGCAGATTCTGATTTATGACATCTATGATTCCTCTGAGGCAGATTGTGCCGATGCCGTACCCACGGAACATAGTAGTGTCCGTAATGTCTTCAAGCAATTCTTGTCTTTGGTCTCAAATCAGTACCGCGAGCATCAGGATGTGTCTTATTATGCGGACAAGCTGTGCTTAAGTCCTAAATATCTCTCAAGAGTAGTATTCTCGACAAGCGGCAGACACGCGTCGGAATGGATTGCCGATGCCCTGATGACAGAGGCCAAGATATGCCTTAGGATGACAGATATGAGCCTGGCAGACATTTCAGCCAGACTCAATTTCTCAAGTCCTTCGCATTTCGGAAGGTTTTTCAAGCGTCAGACCGGTCTGACTCCGAAACAGTTCAGGAACCAATAGTCCGAACACCTACCATTCGTTATCTTTCTTCTCTTGATTCAATTTGTTTTCAATTTCAGTCAAAAGAGCATTACCGTCTTTTACGGCCGCATTGAAATACCTGCTGGCGTGGTATTTAGGGACTGTCACCGGTTCTGAGACGTAATAAAGTCCCGTGATGTTACGATCCCGTTTATTCTTTTGGTTGAAAGGCCATATTGTCCTTGCATCAACATTGATGGCATCATTGCGGTAATTAAGGATCGTAATGGTGATTCTTATACGATTGTCTTTCGCTTCCAGGCGTAATCTGCTGTCAACGTGACAGCCAAGTCCACTCATAGCTCCGGGTTTTCTTTGATAAAACGCATCATAATAACCCTCAGCCGTAAATCTGAAGTTGGAAGCCTCGTCAGCGACAATGCCATAATTCGCATTGATGAGATTCCCCTCAATGAGTTTTTTGACCGCGTTATAGCTTTCTTCAGCCGACAAATCGTATGTTCCGATTATGCGAGAAATCGTGATGCGGCCTTCATCGCCTATAGAATACATTCCTTCCACCGACTTAACCCTTGCCGCATTACGCCCACTGCCGTTTGTCGGTATTTGGGCATAAGCTGTTGAGGTCAAAATGATCATAGTCATGAGACCAATCAATGATAAAATAACTCTTTTCATTTTCTAAAAAATTTGTTCAACAATATCTGTACAGAAAACGAATGCAAAGTTATTTCCGCCGCCACGAATAATATGATAAATATTCCGCTTTATTTGTCCCCAAAGTCGCTTGATAGACTTGACATTTTATTCGGAATATTGATCTGGCATCCCTCACGACAACCCGCATAATAAAGAAGTTTCCCACCGTTATCGGCAGGAAACTTGGAATAGACATATTTACAAGACAATGATTGACAATTCCATAAGCACAAGAGATTAAAACTTGTAGATGAGTCTCAATGCGCCGCTTGTGTTCCAGCGGTTTGTAATCGAAGGCTTGCCGATGATTTTGCAAGTCTGACGAGCGTCTATTCCCAAGCCGAAGTGATCGGAGATGTCGAACAAGAGGCCGGTCTGAGCGCCAAGTCCAAAATTGAAGGCACTGTAGCCGCCATCCGAAAACTCGACGGACTCGTGAAGTCCCGCACCCAAGAACCATTTCACGACTTTGCCGGAAGTCTGCCAGTTGTAGTACTGATTAAGAGACGTGATCAGATCAGCGTCATCGTCCTTAATGTCGTACAGGCTCAATCCGTAGCCGAAGTCCAATCTGTTATGGGCACCGTAGTACTTGCCCAAAGTGAGTTCACCACCGAATTCTGTGCCAGCTCCCAGACGGATTCCGAGCGAGGTCCTGCTCTGTGCTGACACTGCCATCTGAGCGCAGAGGATGGCGAGGCTGATAATAAGAAACTTTTTCATTTTTTGATTTTAAATTAAATGATTTATATGTAATAGTTTAAGCTTTACGATCCAGCAATCCATTGGCCTTTATCCAATCCACCTCATCCTTGAGCGTCTCCCTGTAGGAGCGGCTTGAATAGCCGAGTTCTTTCTTCGCTTTAGAGCTGTCATATTCATTGTTACGGTCGAGGACATCCACTGAATAGGTGGTAAGAAGTGGTTTTGCGCCTTTTTTAGCCGCCCTCTTCTCCATCATAGCCGCTATTTTCCTTGCCACACGGCATGGAATAAAAAATTTCATCCGCCCGCATCCGCTTTCATCCGCAAGGATGTTGGCAAAAGTCTTGAATGACACGGGGACGTTGCCCAGGATGTAAGTTTCTCCACGGCGTCCATTCTCCAAAGCCGAGATCACCCCTGAGGCAAGGTCACGCACGTCAGCCATATTAAAGCTTCCGTCCATACCCATCGTCATCTCTCCTTTAAGGATTCTCAGCACCGTCTCAGTTGTCGTGCTGATTGAATTGTCACCAGGTCCCATAATGCCTGTCGGCATCACAATGCAGGCGTCAAGGCCTTTTTTAGCCGCATCCAGAACGAGGTTTGACGCCTCCGCCTTGCTTTTACTGTAGCAGTCCGGAACAAGATCTGGGTTGAATTCACTTATCTCCTTATGAATCATCCCTTTTGGAAGAGGAGGTATCGCACCTGTGCTTCCCACATACACAAGCTTTTTGAACCCTTTGCATTTAAGGCAGGCATCGATGATGTTCCGTGTGCCACCAACATTCACCTCCATTACTTTGGGGTTATAGTCCGGATTGACAGTAACGATGCTGGCGCAGTGAATCACATAGACATCCAGTCCATCCTCCACATCGAAGAACCTGCGTATGTCATCCTGACCGCAAAGGTTACCTTCCACAACATCGACACCCGAAGGAATATATTCGGCCGCCGTGTCCCCGGGAAGAACGAATGCCCTGACTTTCTTTCCGGCATCCACCAATTGCCGGCAAATTGTGCCTCCTAAAAATCCGGATGCACCGGTGAGAAGATAAATTGAGTCTTTTTTCATACCGCTTCAATTTTTTGACAGCGCAAAGGTATATGATAATTAGCGCACACAAAGTGAAATTCAGCATAGATAATAGGCAATTATTCGTATTTAATACAACATTAAGAATTATTGCCTATTTTTGTGTCAAAATTACCTTTTACGATGAACAGACTGAATAATGATTTATTTGAGGATAGTCTGACCGGGGACACGATTGATAGTCTCGGGAACATTTTCTGCATAATCGAGAACCCGAAGATTAAAAGTCAGGGCAAAGATTTTCCCCTACAAGACAACACCACGATGTCTGTGATCGTTCTTGCCGGTGCGATGGAGTGCAATGTGGATATGACTGTTCACAGGATCAACACGCCGGGAATGCTTCTTATCCTGCCATCTCAGATTGTCGAGAACTTCTCCTTCAGCGATGATTTCAAGGGATACTGCATACTGATGTCATCGTCATTTCTTTCGAATATGCCGATAAGTCACTCAGCAACTCTGATCACGGAGGTAAAACGAACCGGATTCTACCAGATGGACACGCAGTTTCTTGAGGCAATGGAGAATTATGTCAAGATGATGCAATCCGTGCTCAGAACCCCAGAGAACAATTATAAATATGAGATTATCTCTCATCTGACCATCGCTTATTATTACGGACTTGGCACATTTCTACATAAAGTAGGAGACACAGGAGACTCTTTGACAAGATACGAGCAAATCTCCGACAGTTTCATCGAACTTGTCAGAAAGAATTGCCATATTCATCGTGATATGGACTTCTATTCAGATGCTCTTTGCCTTTCTTCCAAGCACATCAATCTCGCCGTCAAGAAGGTTACGGGAGACAATGCGATGAAATGGATCGAGCGTTACACTGTACTGAAAGCCAAAAGCCTTTTGAAGACCACGAACCAGTCAATAAGCGAGGTCGCATACAACCTGAATTTTCCGACACCTTCTGATTTCGGGAAGTATTTCAAGAAGTTCACAGGCTATTCTCCAAAGGCTTTCAGAAACTCTTAGCCCTACCGCCAGCCCATAAACATACGGGCGGTCTGGGCGTCGTGATGATCAAAGAAAAGGCTTTTTCCGGTGTCAAGCGTTGCGATGGCGGCCATATCCTCGTCGGAGAGAGAGAAGTCGAATCAGATGACAAAATATTATATTTGCAAAACCTTGTCGGCCGGATTTAGGTTGGTCGGCGACGGTGGCAAAGACAAAAGTGAACGGAATGGACAGGAAATATAATGATTTTTCAGCGCTGAAGTCCCTGAAGCGGGAGCTTGAGGGTGGGAAACCGACTGATAATAAAGCTGATACTCAGCAGAAAAGACGCAGCAGAGATGTGGTTCACAAGACTCGTGAGCAGTTTGAGGACGAGAGGACTGCGGCGGAGCGAGGACTGCGACCTGGGAGCCGGGTGACGCTTATGGACTCCAACGACAAGGGCATACTTCGGCATATTCATAAAGATCATGTCGAGATTGAGATTGACGGGCTGCTGTTCGAGGCGGGGTTGAACGACTTTGTCGTGAATGACCCCAAGGAGGATGAGCGGCTGCTGAGGAGTATGGGCGGGAATGCCCCGAAAAAGGAGCGCACCGCGCGGGCCACGCAAACCGTCTCGGCAAACGAGATCACTGTCGATCTTCATCTGGAGAAACTGCCTTCGGGGTACGATGTTCCCAAGGGCTTTGAGCTGCCGTACCAGCTTGAATATTTCAAACGCACTCTGAATGAGAATCTTAGGCATCGAGGGATGAGGATCACCTTCGTCCACGGAGTCGGTGACGGCACACTTTGCGACGCCATCAGAAAGGAACTCGACGAGAGGTACGCCCTCTCCTGCGGCTGGGTTCCGGGTCCGGCCGGTGTCACGGTCGTGACAATAAGGTGAGGCTGGCCCCACCTTCCGTACCGTTAGAAGCCTTATACCGTACGGAACGGACACCTGAAACATAAACCAGTGTTGATCGCGTGAAAAAATCTGTTAACTTTTGGGCCGATTATGCGACTTATCTGTGAAGCAAGATAGAAAATTGTATGACAGAGCAGGAATTCGGACATATCGCGCGGAGAAGCGAAGACAAGCTGAGAGCGTTGGCACGGCGTTTCGGTCGGGCGACGGATCTGGCCATCGACGCTGACGACGTTGTCCAAGAGGCTCTGTTGGCGCTTTGGAACCTGTCTGAGAAAGGCTACCCTGTGCGTGACGCCGAGGCTCTCCTCGTCAAGATCACGAAGAACATTTGCATCTCGCATTACCGGAAGCGGCGTCTTGACACAGAAACGATTGTCAGTGACTCGCTCGCGGGAGGAGAACCAGCCTCCAGAAGACTCGAAGAGCGTGACGCCGAGAGGCTGCGGGAGCGATTATATTCACAACTGACCGCCTCCGAGCTTGAATTCACAAGGATGCGGGAAGAAAGCGGCAGCTCGCTTGACGAGATGGCCTCCGAAAGCGGCCGCGACAAGAATGTGATCAAGTCGCTGCTCTCAAAGGCGAAGCGCAAGATGAAGGAATATCTAAAGAATCAATGAATATGATGCAAGCGGATAACAAAACATTGGCTGAACTTGAAAAGGCTTATCTTTCGGATGAATCCTCGGCCGAGTTCGACAGGCTGACAGCCCAGGGAGAATCCCGCAGGCGCGGGAGGTTGATTTGGGGGACAATGCTTGCGGCGGCCGCCTCTCTGGCTTTGGTCCTGACACTATGGCCGCGCGGCAAGGGTGAAGGTTTCAGCGGTCTGGAGATCGCCGAGGGAATCGAACGGATCCTTGAGCTGGACGCCGAGGGCATCAATTCAGTGACGGCAAAACCTGACGGGGACAAGGTCGAGCTTACGGCCTTGATGAACGACGGGAGCAGATGCTCCTACATTATGAGCCGGGAGAACGGCACTTCCGCCGTGTCGATAACAGCGATCAACAACCTTAAAAACAAATAATTATGCTAACATTTATTATGAGTGCGGTTTGTGCCCTAAGCCTCAATGCCTCAACTATGGCAGCTCCGACGGACACCCTCGACAGGTATGTCATCAATGGTCAGAAGGTGGAGAAATTCGACGGCAGCCAACTGGTCGGCAAGAATGTGAGCGACTACAAGGTGATCGTCGCGGACGGAAATGTCGAAGGAAAAGTCATCCGTATGCATCTCATCCGCACAGACGGCCAGAAAGTCAAGGAGATCAAGTCCGCGAAAACAACGGATGTGACCTCAGCAGTTTATGTCATAAACGGCAAGAAGGGCGACAAGGAGGATATGAACAAAATCAAGCCCGAGTCCATCGCCTCAATAACCATCTACAAAGCCGGCAGCAAGGAAGCCCTGGAACTTTCCGGCGACAAAAATGTCTCCGTCGTCAAAGTCGAGACAAAGGAGTAAGACCAACTTTCTGAATACTAAAACCATATTTTGGCTTGACTCTGTAACCACACTTTGAACGAAAGTGTGGTTACAGAGTTTGTCTGTGACACCTTAGACTCCGCCTTGGAAGGCATCATCATAAGGCCAAACGCCGACAACGGAAAACGGAGCGCTCTTTACCCCCCAAAAGCCCCCTGCGGGAGTTTTATCTGAACGACAAGTTTTCCACCCTATGGCACCACAAGGACTTACGATGGTCGCTGACATCAAGTCATCTCGTACCAAGGCTCTCCTACTGTCAAGAAATACATTGGGAACGATATACCTGTTGCTCCTTGCGACACCTTATCGAGACAATTATTGTGTCGGCCACAGCAGGATGACACAAATCCAGCATTAGGCTTGTAGAGGCCAACGCATTATCAATCAGACAACTAAGCCTTTCGCTTTAGTGGGTTTCAACCGAAGCGAAAGGTTTAATTCATTGGCGATAAGAGCGTTACGTACCACATTTGGTGTATCTGTGGAGCCACATAGCCATCGCAGGCTCTATGAAATTGGCGGGAACAGCGACCCGCGGCGGATGGCCGCCAGAGACACTATACCGTTCTTGAGACTGTGTTTTATGACGGAATCGGGAACGGCCAACCGCTCCTGAAAGCATTCTGGTGGGGAATGGTGTACTCGTCAATTTTAAGAGTCTTACCTTTGTTGTTGCAAGGGGCTACAGGTATATAATTACCAATACATTTTATAGCAAAAAAGCAAGATAGGCAGGAAGATAAGTAACATTCCCGTCTTTAGCATAGTCTTTTGTATATATTAGATACCTGTCATTTGACAGTCTTGAGGAGAATTTCTCACAGAAAGCGTCCAAAGAAGCGTGTGTCTTGTACCCTGAGGACTTCACTTCTATTGGGATCAGCTTAGAATCCTTAGAAAGAAGAAAATCAATTTCATAAGAGTGCTTCCCGCTTGCGGTAGGCCAAGTATGATAATAAAGCTTATATCCTGATGCAGTGAGCGTCTGTGCCACAATATTCTCATACATATAGCCCAGATTGGCCGGAAGTTTGTCACCGAGCAATTTTTCGTAGATTATGTTATCTGTGAACGCTTTGTCTTTGAAAGCCAATGTCGTGAACAGTCCGGTGTCTCCGGCGTACATCTTATATTGCGTCAAACTCTCGGTGCTTCCAAGTCCAACGTTAGGATCATTTGAGTGATGCGAAATGTTCACTGTCATCGTTTTTTCCATTTCGGAAATCAATTCGATAAAGTCAGCGTTATCCGCCTCCTGAATTACACTTGAAAGCTGATACCGGGAAGCGTTGCCGCTTAACTGCGATGGGATAGCCGAGAAAATCTTAGACGCTTTCCCAGACGGATCTATTTTCATAAAGTCAGCGTCATACAGATCAAGAATAGTTCGCTTGACCTCATCCACGGCCGCAAGATTGTTAGTTTCAATGAATTCATCCACAGCCTGCGGCATACCACCAACGAGCATATAAAGCCTGAAATCCCTCATAAGTTTCCGATGAGCCTGTTGAAGCGGCTGCGGTTTAGTCCAAAGAGAACGGAGCAAAGGAACTGTCGCCGTGTCCCCTAACGCCCACCTGAACTCTTCGTAGTCCATAGGATACATATCAATTCTTTTCTCTTCGCTCGGAATCAGTATGTTGGACACATTTTTTCTGATTGAGATAAGTGATCCGGTTTCGATATAGTCATACCTATGATCTTTCACAAGCGACTTGATGGCTTGCCGCGCAAGCGGGAGAAACTGAACTTCATCAAAGATAATCAGCGATTTGCGAGTCACAAGTTGCACTCCGTATATGAGCTGCAGCCTTAGAAAAATGAAGTTCAGGTCAGAAATGTCATCGAAAAGCTTTTTGACTTCGACAGAACATTTACTAAAATCAATGAGTATGTATGATTCATATTCATTTTTGGCGAACTCTTCGACGATTGTCGATTTCCCGATTCGCCTCGCACCTTGAACGAGCAAGGCGGATTTCCCGTTTTGCTGCCGTTTCCATTCGAGCAACCTACTGTAAATTTTTCTTTTGAATATCCTTTCCATATCAAGATCCACACGACTATGTCCGTTGCGACTTTACGGACAAAAGTACAGCAAAAAACAATCTCCTCAAAGTTTTTTCGGGCATTTTACCGGAAATCCTCACAATTTTTAACGGCGATTTTCCGGAAATCCTCACAATTTTGGATTGTTTTGCGGATTAGAGGCGTATCGCGGCAGGTTGTTTATTTCACCTTGAAAGTCTCGACGAGCTGCAAATCCACGCCTTCGGGAGCGGTCTCCCCGGAGGCGAGCGGAGTGAAGATCGTGTACCTTGTCGATTGCTTTCCGTCAATGTCAACGGCGTTGCCGATGAGCCATTCAAGAGCGGCCGACTGAGCCTGGGCATATTCAAGGTAAGTGTCAATGATGTCCTTACACTGGTTCAGCAAAGCCTTGGTGGCCTTGAGTTCCTTTCCGTATTTGACAGCGCCGAGGCCGAGTGAAGGCAGATCCAGGGCGGCAGAGGCCTGCTGGAGCCTCAACGAGGCAAGGTCGGATTTAAGCTGGGCGAGCTTCTCCACCTCATACAGCATCGACTTCGCAAGCACCGTGATGTCCTCCTCATAAGACTCGAAGTTGGCGCCAAGCGCGGCGGCCACTCCGGTTGCGTCACGGGTGGCGTTAGGTCCACCGTTGTTTACAACCTGTGTCGCCTTGCACGTCTGTCCGTGGCTCGTCTTGAGATAATAGGTGTGAATCTCATAACAAGGCTGGGCAGCGTTTCTCCGGACCGCACCTACAGTCCCGTTAAGAAGCTGCATCACGCCGCTCATATACTTATCCAGTTCACTCGCTCCTGAATATGCCGGTTTCTCCCATACGCCCGGAGCCGGCATATTCTTCCAATCAAGCTGACTAATCACGGCGTCTGACCTGACGCTTGTCTCCGGGCGCACAAGCCCGCTGCTCTGCTTGGACAATTTCGCGTCATAGACCACGTAAAGGCCTGATCCTCTGTCGCAAGGCATCCAGAACATCAGCTGATGACAGCCGTTGATCGGCACGGTGAATGTCGTAGGCCCGTCCTTCTCGTTGAGAAGCAGCTCAGCCATCACCTCACCGTCCGCCCCGATTAGCAACCGCTGCTGGCGATCCGTGAAACTACCGTCCTCAAGAATGTTGGAGTCCGAAGGCTTCACGCAGACCACGCTGAATGTCACCGAATTATAGGCTCCGTAAGTGTTGAATGCCGCGAATGACGACTCCTCGGCCTCTCCACCGGCCGCCAGCATCATAATTCCGGCCATACCGGCGAGCGTGGAGCCGATCATCGCTCCTCCGGCCATACCGATCGGAACGAACGAGGCACCCAAAGCGGCGGCTCCGGCGGCGACAGAGGCGGCAGCGTCAGGATTGTCACCAAGCACGCCATGTTCCAAAGAGAAATGCACGTTGGTTCTGAGCGAGAAGCCATTGTAGAGACGAGAGCCATCCCGCAGCGTCCAATATTCACGAATATCCGAGCCGTCATAGCACCTCGGCGTCTCCGATGACACATAATGCATATACGGCTTTCCAAGGCGGAGCAGATCAATGTTGTCCGGGCAGTCCGGGACAGGATGAGTGAATATGTCGTTGTCCACAATCTCTCCACGGTACAGAACGATGTCCGAGACACCTACCACCCCGCTGCCGCCGTCACGGTTGTCGAAGGTCAGCTTGCGGCATTTGTTGATCTTTGCCCAGTACTTGACCGGCATCGCGGTGGCGACCACAGGAATGGACATCACCAGCTGGTCATCAGCGTAAATATTCACTTTCCCGTTCTTCGGTTCAGCCTTGCTGACGTGGCCCGCCGTGAAAGTGATGTAGTCGTACTGGTTCCCAAGGTCAAAGGATGCCGAAGAGAAGTAATTGTCGTGCAAAACATTAGCTCCGGAGGAAAGGATCAGTCCCTCTGAATATTTCACCCCTCCCATCGAGAACGTGATGTAGTCGCTCACGCCAGTGAACAGCATATTCTCCCTGCTTAGACCTCCTAACACCGTGAACGGCTCGATGTTGCTCATAAGCGGGCAGACATCCGGCAACGCTGCAAGCTTCGGATCAGCGGCGGCCAATGTCGTTCCGCTCGCCCCGGAAGACACCGCACCTACAGGCAGGGCTGTGATGTCCGCGAAAACGGCGTCAATATTCCACTGGGCCTGGTCGGAAAGGAAGGACAGACGCTCGACACCAGCAACATCAATGATCACCTGCTCGGCCATATCCCTCTCCCCCAAATCCTTCTGGTACAGCGTGCGTCCGTCGCCCTGAATGAACACATACCCATGTCCCTCCTCTGTGCTACGCCCATTGTCGCGAGGTCCGATGACGAAACTCAACTTCTCATACTTCTTCCGAAGGTTGAACATAGCGCTTCCCGAATGGCCGCCGGAGATCTGCATCGCCATATTCAGAACCAGTCCGCTTGAATATGCCCGGTTGTTGATCTTTATTGATTTCTCTTTGTCCTTTGCGGAGAAGAGGGTCACGTTGCTTGCAGTGTAGTAAGGACGCAATTCGCTCACCAGCACAGCCTTGGAGGTAGCGAGACTCTGATCGAACGCTGGCTTGACAGCGGTCTGCCCGGCTGTCCACAACTTTGCGTCTCCCACTCCGAGGTAAATCTCGCCCACGATGACGTCGAACGTCAGCTCACGCACTCCCGCCACATTGATCTCATAAGGCCTTGGAATATCATAATCGTAGAACTTCTCGTCCAGCAGCTTTTTGCCATCCGCCCGCACAGTGACCACCGAAGGTGATTTGGACACCCCCTGACCGGCCATCGGTCCCATAATGAAAGTCAGCTTATTATACTTCCCCGCCAGGTTGAACGTCACCATACCTATCTTCTCAGGAGCGATGAGGTAACTTCCTGACTGCCCGAGCGTAAACCCGGATGTGGCGGTGTAGTCCCCCATCATATTCAGTTTTCCATCCTTGGCTACAGGCGTGTAGGCGACACCCTCCCCTTTGATTGAAGTCAACAAAGACTGCGCGTTAGCGCCCGGAAGAAACACACCGACGCAGACCGCAAGCACAACGAGTCCGTAGAATCTTCTAATGTTCATCACGATTGGTATTTTGTGGCGTATATATTAAGTTTCGCCAAAGATAAGCATTTTTCCGCACATTAATTTACCGACTAAACTTCCCACAACCTCAAAACTTTGCAATTGGCGAGTACACCCACCCTCAACCCAAGCCTCTCTTGAATGGACGGGTGTACTTCATTCCATCTTTAAACACCGATCAAAGCACGTCAATCAGCCTCAGATCGCCGCCAGTGGCACATCACTGTACTCGCTAATTGTATAACTTTAAGATAATGAATACCTCCCCTGCTCATTTATGTAAAAAATTAAGGTCAAGCATATTAGGTCACGTGTTTACTATACATAAGCCGCCTTATCCCTACCAGCTGCCGAAGGGGTGGGAGTGGACGACCGTGGG
>CAYZKZ010000013.1:0-40235 GCA_964479325.1 uncultured Muribaculaceae bacterium | reverse complement strand
ATCGTCCGATTGGACAGATAAAATATTCACTAATTTAATTCAACCAACAGGTATACCTATAATCCTCTAAAAACTCAAAAACGGGCATTTTTGGCGTTACAGATTTCCGCAGATTAGGGGGCATCGAGAACTATATTTTCAACGTTTTTCACATAGATAAATACTATCGTTAAAGACAACGCACCCATAAGCCATTGATTATCAATCCCTCCCCCTAAAACAATTCAACCTGTAACGAATTTATGTGAACAATCTGTACAGGTTCTCGTTTGGGCCGGAATAGCCGTTCAATTTTTCACGAAGGCGATGCTTCTTCACTCTGACATTCTCCTTGGAAATGTCCATCAGGAATGAAATTGTAGAGGTGTCAAAGCCTACTATCAGGTAACAGATAAAGCGGATGTCATCATCTTTTAACTTTGGAAAGTCGGATCTGATCTTGGAGACGATGTCATCAAGTTCAGCGTTTATCCTTGCCTCAAACTTTTTCTGGCCTTCCGATCCGCTGGCTATTTCCTCGAACAAAGCCTGGGTAGAGGAAATGACATCACGATAAACATTCTCCTTTATTGACTCAAGTCTATGTGATGACGCAGCATCATAATATTTTCCTATTTCATAGAACCTTTTTTGATAAAGGGTAACATACATATCACGCAATTCCTTAATCTTATCCTGCTTACGTTCGTTGAGTGATTTCAACTCCAAAATGTCCTTTTCTCTTTCATTCTTCTCCTGCTTAGCCCTGTTCCTTACCGTTTCCAAAAGCTTCTCGGATTCTTCCACAGCCTGAGCCAACCTGTCTTTTTCACGAATCAAAGCGGTTTTTCTTTTCATAAAGACAATATAGAGCAAACCTGCCATCATTAGACCCGCTATGAGAATTATGACGCTTCTCTGATTGGCTATGGTTGATTTCTGCTCAGAGACTTCAGCGTTCAGACGATAGTAGTCACTTTGCGCCTTGAACACAGATTGAGCCAATTGTTTCTTTACAACGTCATTCTGGTAGGACAGCATACTTTTCAGCAAAGTCAAGGCTTCTTCATCGTTTTCTTCATATTCCGCTATCCGAGATCTGATTTCCATAGTCTCCACACTTTCTTCACTCTCGGATAACTGCGATAGAATATTCTCTGCTGTAACTTTTTCGCCTATCAGTAGAAGAATATACGCATATTCATAATATGAGGTCAATGTAAGATTGCCGCGATGTTCCGCAACGTATTCAAGCAATTTTATGTCTCTCTCAACATCAGGTCCTTCCCGTTGCAGGTCATTACTGACCTGATCCTCCATCGCATAAAATGCAAGCTTGGAAGTTGAGTCTAAACCCGAATAAACCGAGGAATAAAGACTGTCTGCCAAATCGAATTGTTCGTTGTTGTGATAAGCTTGTGCAATTTTATAGCGAGATAAAGCAAGATTCTTGTCTCTAATTTTGTCGAAACAATCGTGCGCAAGAATAGCATTCCTCAATTCTTCCTCATTATTGAAGGATGCACTGTATGCATTTGCGAGGGCTTCATACGCCAATCCTTTATGATAATAGTCATCAGCACTCGATTCACGCAGAGCCTGTAAATAGTAAATGACAGCGTTCGGATAATCCTTTCTGTTAGAATAAATACGTCCTAAATAATAGTAGGACAGCATCTTATCCTTCGGCGAGCCGAATTTTTCATAATAGGCCACAGTTGGTTCCAGAATTGACAAGGCAGTCGTGTCGATGTAGTTCTTGTCCAACGCCATTGCAAACAGCACAGAATAGCGGGCTCGGAGTGCCTTTGTGTTCAGCGTCAGCGAATCAACTTTCCTCAAAACCCGAAGGGCACTGTCCGGCCTCTCCTGAATGTAAGTCTCGACATCCTGAAGCAAAGACTTGGTCTGCCTGTTGTCGCAGGAGACTAATAAAAATGACATCAAGAGGAATATAATTACGAATCTGCTCATCTGTCAATAGTTACAAGTTACGGATTTTTAGAGGTCAACTAATTTGTCATCCCTAATATATAAAGGATATCCTAATAATCAAAATATTTAGGTTTACGCTTACCGCAACAACCACGGAGCAAGCCGGATAACAAAAAAAATAGCGAGTAATATATTCAACAACAAGAAATTGAAAGCTTGCGAAAGTTAAGTGCCATCAGAACTGGAAGTAGATGAACGACTGGAGGTCGGCGGTGATGAACTGGCAGATGACGAAGACGGCGAGGACGCAGGCGAGGACCATCAGAGGGAGGGGCATCGAGGCGAACCAGATGCGGTAGCGGCGCTTGAAGTTCTCCGGAAGCCAGTGGATGAGCATTCCGACGACGAAGACCACTATGACTCCGAGGTGCTGCTGGACCATCTGCGGAATCAGGGACAGATCCCAGTCACCGCCGATCCGCTCGACCATATTCTTTGCCGTGCTCCACGCCTTCTCATTCGCCTCCGCCGGGTTCAGGTTGGAGCCGCTTCGGAAGAAAAGGCGTGTGAAGGTAATGAATATGAACGTCATAGCCACCTCCCAGCCTGTCTCAAGCCACGAGAACGAGGCCTTGAAGCGGCACAGGTGGTAGAGCATCCGCACGGCGGCTCCGATGAAGATGATCAGCGTCCAGACGAAGAACATATTGAACACCGAGGCTGGAACAGTGGTCTTAAGAATATAAAAGGCCAGGCAGACCAGCCCTATCACGAGTGTGCGGACATAGACATTGCAACTTTTCCAGAAGCGGTAGATCAGCATCCCGAGACCGTTCAGACCACCCCAGATCATAAAGTTCCAGCTTGCGCCGTGCCACAGTCCGCCGAGAAGCATCGTGTCCATCCTGTTGATGTCCGAGATCAGTTCCTTGCGGTATTTCTTGCAGAAAGTGATCAACAACGCAAGGACGGCGGCGATCACAAGCACAATGCCGAAAACCCACCAGTTCTTCGCAAGGGCCGAGGCCAGGAAGGCGATGCCAAGGATGATGGCGTAAGAGCCGAAAGTGCCGTTACGGTTGCCTCCAAGCGGGATGTAAAGGTAGTCCTGAAGCCACTTGGAGAGGGAGATGTGCCACCTCTTCCAGAACTCTCCGGCATTGCGGGCCTTGTAGGGAGAGTTGAAGTTCTTCGGCAGATAGAAACCCATCAGCATCGCGACACCTGTGGCGATGTCGGTGTAGCCGGAGAAGTCGGCATAGACCTGAAGAGAGTAGCCGAACAAGGCCGTGAGGTTCTCGAAACCAGTGTAGAGCAAAGGATTCTCGAAAACCCTGTCGCAGAAATTCACGGCGAGGTAGTCGCTGAGGATCAGCTTCTTGGCAAGTCCGTTAAGGATCCAGAAGATGGCGATTCCGAACTGTCTCCTGCCGAGGAAGAAAGGTTTGTGGAGCTGCGGAAAGAAATCCTTGGCGCGCACGATAGGCCCGGCCACAAGCTGCGGGAAGAAACTCAGGTAGAAGCCGAAATCCCAGAAATTGCGGATCGGCTCGATCGTCCTGCGGGACACATCGACCACATAGCTGATGGCCTGAAAGATGAAGAACGAGATCCCGACCGGCAGAAAAATCGAATCGACGCTGAAAGCCTGCGACCCGACAATCTGATTGCCGACAGCGGCGAACCAATCCTTGACGACGAACTCCGTTCCGAAAAGATTGTTGACCACATCCGTCAGGAAATAGGCGTACTTGTAGTAGCACAGCAGCGACAGATCGACGACAGCGCTCAAGACAACGATCGCCTTCCGCCCGAAACTTCCCTTGACACCCGACAGGGCAAACCCGGCGAGATAGTTATAGACAATCACAAAGCCGAACAGGATGAGGAACAAGCCGCTGGTCTTGTAGTAGAAGAAAAGGCTGACAAAGAACAGGAAGGCGTTGCGCAGCACCACCTTGCTCTTGAACACGCAGAGGAACGCAAGCACAATGGCGAAGAAAGCCCAGAAATAGAACTGGGTGAACAACAACGGATGAGCCTGGTCAAAAGAGAACAGGTTCTTGAAAAAGTCTGCCGCTACATCCCAAAATCCCATCATCTGCCTTTCTTTAAGTGTTCCACATACTTGTCCATCAAGGCGTTGAACATCAGGTCTCCCACCAATTCATAGCCTGTCTCGGTGAAATGAATCTTGTCGCGTTTAGCCAGTCCGGCCTCTTCCCACTTTCTCATTGAGCCAAGTCCGCCCATGATGTCGAACAGATCCCAGACACCGGCGTCACATTCCTTTCCAAGACGCAGGAACGCCCGCTCGGCGAGCTGACCGTTCGTGTTCACATAATAGCCCTTCCTGCGGGATCTTCTGAAACTGTCGTTGTTGGAGACGAACAGCAAAGCGCAGTCCGGATTCACCGAACGCACCTGCGAGACAAGCGCCTTGTAGCGGGCAACAAACTCATCCTCAGAGAAATTAGTGGCCGTGGCATCATTGATCCCGACAGCGAAGATCACCAAATCCGGAGCGACCATCCCAAGGTCGCGGATCAGATCCGGACACTTGGTGTAAGAGCCGAGCGAGGCCCCGTTCACCCCGACACCTGTCACGGAAATGCCCGGAAAAGGGTTGTCAAGGAATATTCCGGTGAGGGTGAACTCCCCTTTTCCCTTCGTCGCCACCTTCACCGAATCAGTCAGGCAAGGAAGGGCGAACGACCAGCTTGAATCGGCCTGGTGACAACCGGCGAGGGTGTCTCCCTTTGGAAGCACCACCACCGGAACTCTCTCTCCCACAGAGGAATATCCAAGGACACGCACCTCGTTGAAAGTGAACGCCTGATCAACAGGCTTCGGGTCGCGGGCCACCGTGGTGACGGTCACGGAAGCCTTGTCCTCAGAGGCGCTCAAGGATATTCCTGTCAGTCCGAGCCTGTGGTCAGGCTCTCTCTGGACATTCTTCGTCACCTTCCAGGAACCCTCATAGCTAACCGTGAAACTGCTCGGATTGTTGGTGTGGGCGGCCGAGAAAGGGAAAACCAGTCCTCTGCCGCCGTCCAGAGCCGGACGGAGTGAAAGCAAATCATTCCTCAGCCTGCGGGTCAGCGTGCCGGCCTGAACGTGCGAGCCGCCGATGTGCAGAACCCTCAAATTGCCCTCGCCAAAAAAAAGCACGGAATCCATCTTCCGGAAAAGACGCTCGAACGACGAGCTGTCAGCCTGAAACAAGATGCGGTTGTTCCAGAACCGCGCGAAATCACGGTCAACCACCTCCTTCCGGAGCGACTGCCCGAAAAGGCTCGCCGGAATCAGCAGCAAAAGTAATGAATATGCCAGCGCTCGTCTCATAATCCTCTGTCTGTCAAAGTGTCACGCACTGCCGGCCGTGGATTGAGACTGTCCCGGAGGTTGCGCAAATATATTCCTACAGCCTCGTCCGTCAATTCCTGGCGGAGCTTGTAGAAGTCGTGGTAGAGAAGGAACGACCTCGCCAGCGCATTGCCGATCTCCAGCGCCCCCTGATGGGTGAAATGGATGTGGTCGGGGCCGGCGAGGGCAGGCTTGTGGTTCACCCACTGCTTCATCGAGCCAGGGCCTCCCATCACGCTGAATGTGTCCCAGTAGGCGACTCCGTTCTTCAGGCTGTTGACTCTCAGGGAGTCGTTCAGTTGCGGCAGAAGCGGCCAGGTGATGAGGTTTCCGTCCTCGCTCTTGCACATATCCGCAGGGCCGATGAACATCAGCTTCGCCTGCGGGGCGACCTCTTTGAAGTAGTCGAACTGCATCACGATTTTCTTCACGTAGGCCGAGATGGCCTTCTTCGAGGCGATTCCAGGCATAGCGTTCCCGCCGAACTGGAGGATGATGAGCCTGGTGTCCGTCCGGGCGAAACTCTGTCTCATCACATTGCGGTTGATGGACGAGAAGATGAATCCGGCGCATCCCCGGAGAGCCACATTGTCCACAGCCACTCCCCCTTTGCCGTCCAGCATTATCCCGTAGATCTCGGCGTTTCCGTCGAATCTTATAGTTCCCTTCTCCACGTCGCAAGGCAACTCGAAAGTGACCATCGAGACACCTTCCTTGGCCGAATCGAGTACGGCTTTCCTCTCCGGCAGGGTGTCGCATTTCAGATCTATTCCGAAACCCGCCGAGTTTTGTCCCAACAGCACGGAAACCGTTGAGATTAACTTCACTAACTCCTGCGAGTACCTGTTCTTGGTTCTGTTGAACGTGAACGTTCCGTTTCCTGCGACATCAGTGAACTGCGTGAGCGGGCCGTAGCGCTTGTGCGAGGCCTTCTTTGTCAGCGAGTCCCCTACCATAGCGTAACGGGTGAGGTTGCCGGAGGCGCTCTGCGAGAGCGACACGGTCGGAATCCTCTGGATCATCGGCACCATTCCCGGACCGGATCCGCCGAAGCGTTCCTGAAGATCCTGCCTCAACACGGCCGAGATTCTGTCCATCTCCAACTGGGAATCCCCGTAATGAAGGATTCTGACAGTCCTTCCTGAATCGACGGCGTTGGCCATATCCACGAACAGGGAGTCGAAGAATGTGTAGTCATCCTCCGGCAGGCTTATGCGGTTAGGGTTGGAGGTGATGTAGTCGTAGTAGTAGCGCAAGGTGTCGGAAGAGCCCTCGACCATCTCGTAGCTTTTCTGCATCGCAAGAAGAACGGAATCTACGTCCACGTCCGTTGTGCTGTCCCGCAGGTCGGCGAGATAGGCCTGATAGGACGGGAATCTCAATTTCAGGTCTCCGATCCGGACGCCTTTTGACGGATAGACAAGCCAGACGGCGAACAGAATCAGGAACACCGAGAGAATGAACAAGAGAACCTTATGCTGCTTCATAACGACTATCTGTAAATCACCAACTTACGCCCTTCCCGAATCATATCGCTCCGGAGATTGTTCCATCTTTTGAGGTCGGCCACCTTGACACGATACCTCGCCGCGATGCCGCCGAGGGTGTCCCCTCGCTTGATCGTGTAGGAGATTCTGTCCGTCCTCTCCGCCTGCCTCTTGCGAATGGAATCCAGCCGTGCCTTGCGTAGGGCAGCCTGCTCCGCCAGGAACGCCTGCCGTTCCGCCTTGCGACGCTCCGCCAGCGCACTGATGCGCCCGAACGCGGCGGGAAGATTCTCTGAATATTCATCTTCGGCCTTCCGCAGGCTCACAAGGATTGCGGCGTCGGCCCTGGAGGCCGAGTCCATCGCCGCCAGAGCCGTCGGACTCGTGGCGAAGGCCACAATCGCATCATCCCAGTCACGGTACCTGCCGAACAACTCCTGAAGCCTGTCCAGGGCTATCCGTGTCGAGATCCGCTCGTCAAACCGCACGTCAATGGAATCCGGAAGCGTTCCTCCGGTCACTTCGACAGGCTCAGCGACCGAACCTGACAATGCTTCCGAGCGACGGTCAGGGAGATCCTCAATGCCAGAACCCGCAGCCTCCTCTCCGGTCACTGAGCCTGTCGAAGTGACTGAGCTTGCCGAAGTGACTGAACCCGCCGAAGTGACGATGCGACGGCCAGAGAAGGCCTCGACACCAGAGTCCTCAGATGATAAGGAAAGGAGGGCCTTTCCCCTGATGGCGTCCAACGCCGAGAGCGACCATATTCCTTCCCTCTCATCGTCAAACCGCTGGTCGGCAAGCGCCAAAGGCAGGAAAAGGATCCGCTCCGGCATATTCCTGAATTTAAGTTCCGTACGCAGCGAATCGACAAATTCGGGTGTGGCGCACCAAACCCGCGTCCCGCATCCAGCGAGCAGCGCAAGTCCAATGAATATGCCTCTGAAGATTCCTTTCATCCGTCAGTCCTTCTAAGAAGCGGTCTAATTTTTTAAACAGTTTCAAACAGAAGGGCAAATATACGGATTTTCGCGCTATTACTTACGAGTGTAGCTCGACGTTTCCTGATCTTTAGGGTCAAGCGACTGGATCTCAAGGTTGTCCGACGTCAGTGTCAGGATCTTGCTGAACTCCGGCTTCTTTGAGTGCTTCTTGAACTCAGAGGATACTGTTTTTCCCAGCATATTCAGAAAGAATCCAGGAAAACCGTCCGGCTGCTCAAGCACCTCCGTGCGGATGGATTTAGGGTCAAACGTCTGGGACAGAACCCCGTCGGACACCGACCACACGCCTGCGCACGAGATCCTCAACCTCACCACCTTATTGCCACCCTCGGCTCCGTCAGCCTTGCCGGACACCTGTTGATTCTCCTTACCGGCAACCTTCTGACCCTCTTGACCAGCAGCCTTCTGACCTTCCTGACCGGCAGCCTTACCGGTCTTTGACTTGTCACCAGCCTTGCCAGTCGCTTTCTGACCGTCCTTGGCACCCGGCACCTTCATCTCCATAACCACGCTCTCCTCGAACCGTCCGCCCGCCGAGATCGTCAACGTCTCGGTGATCGCCATCTCCATTCCATTCTCTGTCTGCCGCGCCTCCTGCACCCACTTTCCCACTATCTCCTGCGCATAAGCCCCCGCCGTCATCACCAGACACAGCATCAAAAGCACCATTCTTCTCATAACAAATCCAGTTTAAAATTAACTCCAAGCGAATATAGCACAAATATTCCGGAACTCTACATCTTACTCAACAAAGCTCATCAGCAATTCCTCTCTCCTGTGCGTCTGACACCACTTTTTGACGGCCAAGACCACGATGTCATTAACATTAATGTCAACTTAACATTAACATTAATGTCAACGCCAACTCCCCTCTCGTGCGCACCTGACACCACTTTCGCTCACGAAACCCATCAGCAAGGGCATCTCGTGAGCAAAAAGGCCCTCCTATGCGCACAAAATCGTCCTCGTCTCCGCTTCAATCTTGAGTCAACCCAAATCCTGAAAATACACCGCGCGCAATTCTCTACCCTCCCGCGCACGGGACCCATCACATCCACTTCGCACATAAAAGCCTTCCTCCCGCACAAGGATACTACCAGAAGAACCCGACCAAGGACCGATTACTGACTTCCGCACTTCGACAGGCTCAGCTAACACAAGTGAGGATCACAAAATCGACACAGCAGCCGTGAAAGACAACTAATTGCAGATAAGCAACTTATAAAAGTATGCCGGGACGATTGGAATGGCACACTTTAGGAAATCGTTAGCTATCAAACATTTACACTTTACGCTTTGCACCATCAACGTAAACCGACATCAGGACATCCGTGTTCTACATAGGTCAACTTTTTTCAGAACTAAACACATTGGTAAACTATTCTGGACCAGAAATGAGACATAGTGTTTTGGGCAAAATAGACGCAGGATTTTGCGTCATATCTCAAGGGAATCTTGCGTCATATCAGAGGCTGGCTCTCAATTATTGACACATAACATTGAGACCTATCATTGAGACAATTATGGCGAGGTCACGGCCATCCTTCTTCATTAAGGCGAATGTAAGGCGAAGCCACCCCTGGACCCAAGAATTTTTGTAACGTGAAAAATTCTGGTCCAGGGGTGGCTTCGCCTTACCCAACCTTTAAAGCTTGCGTCTTGATGTTCAGGCATCTAAACGCTCAGGCGCTTAGATAGACCCAGTGAACATAACGCAATGACCACTGGTAATGTCACTTCGACAAGCTCAGTGACCGATGCATACAGCGGTCACTACTCTTGCCACCGCTGAAGGTGCCGCCGGGATCTCGCTTCAACAGTGTCAGCGACCGATGCATACGATGTCACCGTTCTTGCCACTACCGAAGATACCTCCTGAAAGCGCTTCGGCAGGCTCGGCGGCCGCGGGCTACAGCTTGGCGATGGCGGTGACGAGCTGGTCGCCGAGACCGATGGTGTAGCCTTCGGTGGTGAAGAAGACACGGTTGAAGGTGTCGGCGAGGAGGAAGTACGGCATCCGTCGGCCTTTAAGAAGGTCGAGACCGTCAGGGATGATTCCGAAACGGACGTTCGACGGAAGCGAGGCGGAATATTCCTTCAGCCAGCCGAGGCCTTCGGCGGTGGTAAGAAGCAGGATCGGACGGTTCCAGGCCTCCAGACCGGCCTTCGCTGCGATCAGATCGTTGATGGCGTGGACGGACGGCTCCTGGCGAGGAGTAAGGAAACCGATGACGTAAAATCCTCTGCCTGTGGTTGAAAGCACCGAGACCGGTTCAGCGCCAGACTCGACAACGTACTTTGTCTCAGCGTCGAAAGAACCTATCACCGACAGTTTGTCCTCAGGGATGACGATGCGAAGATCCAAGGTCGTGGTCTCACCCTCCCTGACGGAGAACTGCTGCATCGTGACAGGCACGCTCCCGTCGGAAAGACGGTTGCCGCTGACAAGCACATAGTCGCCGACATCAAGCGAGGCGCCCTTCTTGAACACATTCGCCCAACTGACACCGCCGCCCATATCAACCTGACCCTCATCGAAAGTCAGAAGCCTCGTGTAGCCGTTCTCTATCTTGCTGATTGTGAAGTGGGTGTAGTAGCCCGGATTGGCAAGGATGGCCGTAGGCTCATAGTTCAGCACAAGAGTCCCGGTCGGAGCGACCGTCTGTGAGGAAGCCTCGAAATCCACGTCAACCCACTGCCCGGCGTCCCTGTACTGGATCTTACCGGTCACAGGATCCTTACGGGCGTCAATTCCCAAAGTCCTGGCAAGAGCCACAAAGAATATATTCCTGGAGCGTCTGTCCGCCATCCGCACCTTGTAAACGCCCTCCGGCGACATCGGAATGCTCCAGGCCTTAGGGTCGCGCAACAGGGTTATGCTGTCGTTCACCCACTTGATAAGATTCTCAGGAACAGACAGTTCCTCCTTGGAGAGTTCCGTCCCGAAACGAGAGCCGAAGAACGATTTGTACGGACTCAGGAACTCGTTCTCAACCCTCGGACAGAGAATAGCGTCAGCGGCGTTGTAGTTGTCGTCCAGAATCTCTCTGGTCACATCTATCAAATCCTTGTCGCTCAATGATTCGAGCAAAGCCAAAGCCCGCTCATCAGGATGAGCATCAAGGAACTTGGCGATTACCTCGTGGTTTCCGGCCGAGAGAGCGAGAAGCCGTCCCTTCTCAGTTCCGTCAGAGACAACGAAAGTGGCCATATAGGCCTTCCTAAGGCTGTCCTCACGGGCGAAACGGATGTCATTCTCAGCCCTCTGCTCAGGAGTGACCTCCGGAATGTTGGCGGTCTCAGGCGGAGGGACAATCATCATTGACTGGGGTTCGTACGAATGCTTGTCCGAAATCGTGATCACGACATCCTTGTCTTTTCCGAACGAGACCTTGGAGTAGCCGTACCGACCGTTCTTCGAGGCCCAGGCCATCATATCACCCAAACCGGCGGTAAGGAACGTACGTCCCTGAGCGTCAGTGTATTTCGACAAAGCCGGATAGAACTCAGCATAGTTGTAGATCATAAAATCGACAAACGCGCTGTCAACCGGAGTCCCGTCCTCCTCGACAACCGTGAAATCGATCCTCGCGGTCTTGGCATAGTTGTCAATCAGATTGATCTCCG
This sequence comes from uncultured Muribaculaceae bacterium, assembly GCA_964479325.1. Taxonomy (GTDB): domain Bacteria; phylum Bacteroidota; class Bacteroidia; order Bacteroidales; family UBA932; genus Cryptobacteroides. The sequence goes on along the minus strand of CAYZKZ010000013.1, from coordinate 28,837 downwards.
TGAAGTTAGGCCCGATCATCACCTTCTCCTCAGGCCCGTCATAGCTGCCGAACACCCTTGTGTGCATCAACAGACCGCGGCTGGCCGGAGCGTTGAACCACCCAAGATTCAGGACAGGCTCCGGCTCGCAGGCTCCAAGGAAGTACCACTCACCGTCAGCCCAGGCCTCCACCCAGGCGTGATTGTCGTCCGTGTGCGCCCAGCGAGGCGTATAGACCTGACGAGCCGGGATGCCCACGGCCCTCAATGCGGCCACGGCGAATGTGGATTCCTCTCCGCAACGTCCAAGCGAGCTTCTCATCGCCGACAAAGGAGAAAGTGTACGCGCGTCCGAAGGCCTGTAGGTCAGCTTTTCGTGACACCAGTGATTGACCTCAAGGATGGCGTCCTTCATATTCATACCCTTGATTCTCGGTCTCAACTCCCGGTAGAAGGCGACGCGGGAAGTGTCAAGGTTCTCGTTGTTGGCCCTTATAGGAAGCACGAAATGCCTGAATATCCTCTCCGGGACTTCCCAGCCCATCTCATCGCGCGCCTCGAAGGACGAGCGCACATTCTGGAGATAATAGTCTGTGCTGTAGTCCGTGATGTCCGCCAGCGGCATATAGGCGTACAGGAACTCCAACGCCTCAAATTCCTCCGTGGTCAGATTGAGGTCATCCACAAAGCCTTTGGATTCAGTCAGGCATTTCCCATTCCTATCGACAGCGAAACACGCCCTGAGTCGCTCAGGCTCAAGCCTTTCATCCAGATCCCCCTCAACCTTGGAGCGATAGGCGGAATCAGTCATAAAATGACGCGTGCCGCAGGACGGGAGCAGCAGCAAGGCCGCAGCCAATGACAAGACAATTTTAAAAGTATGAATATTTTTCACCTTAACAATTTTTACTAACTAATATTAAACCCCACAAACAACCCTCCTCCCCGACAATAAGCCGGAGAAGAGGGCTGAATATTCCTTATTATCGACCATAAAGGTCTCCCGTGATTACTCCTCTTCCTTTTCCTGAGCCGCATACTCGGCGAGAAGCTTGGTCTGCACGTCGCCAGGAACAGGCTGATAGTCAGCGAATGTCATTGTGAACGTGGCCGCACCGGAAGTGATGGAACTGAGGGTGGTCGAGTAGCGGTACAGCTCGGCGAGAGGAACACGCGCCTTGAGGACCGAGAAGCCCTTGTCGGAGCTCATACCCTCGATGATAGCCCTCTTGTTCTGGAGGTCGGACATACAGGCTCCCATATAGTCGGCAGGAGTCAGGATCTCCACATTGTAGATAGGCTCCATAATCTTCGGACCGGCGTTGCGGAACGCCTCCTTGAAGGCGTTGCGGGCGGCGAGGATGAAGGAGATTTCATTGGAGTCAACCGGGTGCATCTTTCCGTCATAGACGAAGACCCTGATGTCACGGGCGTAGGATCCCGTGAGAGGTCCCTCGGTCATCTTGTCGTTGAGACCCTTGAGGATCGCCGGCATAAAGCGGGCATCGATGGCTCCACCGACAACGCAGTTGTAGAACTCGAGCTTTCCACCCCACTCAAGGTCGAACTCCTCCTTGGTCTTGACATTGAGGACAACCTCCTTGCCGTCAATCTTGAATTTGTTCGTGAACGGAACACCCTCGACGATAGGGCAGATGAGGATGGACACCTCTCCGAACTGACCGGCTCCGCCGGACTGCTTCTTGTGACGATAGGTCGCCGTGGCGATCTTCGTGATGGTCTCACGGTAAGGGATCTTCGGAGCGAACATCTCCACCTTGACACCGAACTCATTCTCCAGACGCCACTTGCAGACATTGATGTGCTGCTCGCCCTGACCGCTGAGGATGGTCTGCTTGAGTTCCTTGGAGTACTCGACTATGATGGTAGGATCCTGAGCGGAAATCTTTGAAAGCGCCTCGCCCAACTTGGTCTCGTCGTTCTGAGACTCGGCCTTGATGGCGCAGCGGTACTTGGAGGCAGGGAAGACGATGTGCTCGTAGGCGATGCCCGAACCGACCTGCGAAAGGGTGACGTTGGTCTTTCCCGAACGAAGCTTAACCGTACAGCCGATGTCTCCGGCCATAAGTCCTGTGACCTTCTCCTTCTTCGCTCCGGCGACAGCATAGATGGCTGAAAGCCTTTCCTTGTCACCGGTCTCAGGATTCTCAAGATCCATACCCTCGGTCAGATGACCGGACATAACCTTGAAGTAGGAAACCTCACCGAGATGCGGCTCGACATCGGTCTTGTAGATGAAGACAGAGGTAGGATTCTCAGCCTTGCACTCAACAACGTTGCCGTCCTTTGTGACAGACTTTGTCTCGGCAGGGGAAATGGCGGTCCTGATGGTGAACTCCATAAGCCTCTTCACGCCGATGTCCTTCCTTCCCGAAAGACAGAAGACAGGAAGCACTCCGCCCTGACGGATGCCGATTCCCAAGCCCTCGCGGATCTCGTCCTCGGAAAGCGAGCCCTGATCGAAGAAACGCTCCATAAGAGTGTCATCGAACTCGGCGGCCTTCTCGATGAGTTCCTGACGGAGAGCCTCGGCCTCGTCCATAAGGTCAGCCGGAATCTCCAGATCCTCGCGGGTTCCGTTATCGTCCTTGAAGTGGTAGTATTTCATCTTGAGGACATCGATGAAGCCGTCGAAGGAAGGTCCCGGATTGACAGGGAACTGGACGATGATCGGCTTGTGGCCGAAAGTCTCCTTCATTTCGGAGATGGTCTTCTCCCAGTCCGCCTTCTCTGAATCCAACTGGTTGACAGCCACGATGAGAGGCAGTTTGTACTGCTCGGCGTAGCGCGCGAAGATGTCGGTGCCGACCTCCACGCCCTGTTGTGCGTTGATGACAAGAATACCGTTCTCGCAGACCTTGAAGGCTGACACCGCGCCTCCGATGAAGTCATCGGAACCAGGAGCGTCGATCACATTGAACTTGGTGTTCATAAACTCGGCGTATAGCGGAGTGGCGAAAACCGACCTCTGGTTCAGCTTCTCGATTTCCTCATTGTCGGAAACAGTGTTCTTGTCCTCGACCGTGCCTCTTCTGGCGATCACCTTGCCCTCATAGAGCATAGCTTCAGACAATGTGGTCTTACCTGATTTGGCGCTGCCAATCAGAACCACATTGCGAATGTCTTTGGTAGAATATTCTTTCATTACTATAAGTTATTAATTATGAAATCTTTGTTGACGGAACCGCTTTACAGGCCGAGGTGCGGTGAAAATCGATTTACATCCGCATTTGCCTTTCAAGCCCGCCGAAAGGCAAATCTAATAAAAAAATGTTCCAATAACAACACTATCCACAATGAATATTCTCGACCCGGCGATAAAAGTCAACCAAAGCCTGCCCGCGCCAGCCGATCTCATCATAAATCATTTTATCCAGCGACGCGGGATCAGCCCCTATCGCGGCGCAGATCCCGGCGAAACAAGGAACAGTCCGATAAATCCTCTCCTCGTCCATAGCCCGCTCAAAGGCGGTGTAGTAAAATCCTGTTGTGTCCATAGCAAAAAGCGTTTTCCGCGAATAACATCACTTCTTTCCGAAAAAACAACCCCCGGTTGTATTTCAGCGGGGGTAAATACGGAAAATTTCTGTTTTTTATCAATTATGCACAATTTTTATATCGCCTGATTGCATTTTACAACTTTCGGTTACAATCCACAGCCTTCACTTTTGGATACTTTTGCGTCGGATGAAGGCGGAGCAGAGGGCAGAGGCAAGTTGAACACCACCAAAGCTAATAGAATATGGACGACAAGACGATCAAGGGAAACCTTGCAAGGAAGAGGAACGAACTCGGACTGTCACAGACCGAGATGGCCCGTCGTCTTGTGATATCCCTGAACGCCTATCGCAAACTTGAGAAAGGAAACACCAGAATACTGAACGAACACGTGGGCAGGTTCGCCGAGGAGGCCGGAGTCTCGGTCGCCGAGTTAGTGAACGGGTTTGAGCCTGTAAGTTCATTCGAAAGCGGCCTCGACAGCATAAAGGAAGCCTACGACAAGAAAATCCGCGCCCTTGAGGACTCCTACCTTAACGAGATCAAGGTGATGAAGGAAGAGATCCAGAGGCTCAACGAAAAACTCAGGGACAAGGAAGAGGTGATCTCGATGAACCGCAAGCTTATCAACCGCTACGAAAAAGAACTCGGACTAAAGTCCGGAGAATAGGGTCGGCTCCAGTTCCTTTGGATGGAACGAGCGTCTGTGCCACGGTGTCAGACCGTAGCGGCGGATGGCCTCGATGTGTTCCTTCGTGGGGTAGCCCATATTCCTGTCCCAACCATATTCAGGAAAATCCTTCGCCAGCGCGCGCATCCTCTCGTCCCTCCAGGTCTTGGCCAGCACCGAGGCTGCCGCTATTGATGAATATATCGCATCGCCGTGGACCACGGTGCTGTAGGAGCCGAAGCCATAGTCATCAAAAGGCCTGAAGCGGTTGCCGTCGATGAGAAGATAGTCCGGCCGCGGATTCAGCCTTCTGACAGCCCGCTGCATTCCGGTGACGGACGCCCAGAGGATGTTCAGCTCGTCGATTTCCTCCGCGCTCACCTCCTCTACCGCCCAGGCGACCGCCTCGCTTTCAATCACAGGCCGGAGAAGATTACGGGATTTCTCGCTCATTTTCTTCGAGTCGTTCAGAAGAGGATGGTGGAAATCAGCGGGCAGGATCACGGCGGCGGCAAAGACAGGCCCGGCGAGCGGCCCTCTTCCGGCCTCGTCGCACCCGGCCTCAAGACGGCCGGACTCCATAAACGGCAACAAGTGTATCTCTTTTGGCATATTCAAAGATAACTATGAATGATCATATTCACAAAAAAGGGGCGGACAAAAGTTCTGCCCTCCCCTTTCGCTCATATCAGCCAAACGTTTATTCCTTGACACAGCGGACGCTGGCGGCGAAAGCCCTCGCTCCGTAGGAGGTTGGATCGTAGTAGTTCGACTTATGGTTCTCGATTCCGGCGAAAATCCTTCCGAGATTCATAAACAGGCAGTTGGAACGGCCCCACGCGTCGCCCACAGCCTCAGCGGTAGGATCAGCGGTCCAGTAGAGAAACTCCTCGCTCGCGCGGCGGACTTCACCCATATAGCTGAGATAGCCGCTCTTCGGGAAGAAAGCATTACCGCCACTCTTCCAGATGAAGCCATAACCATTTTCCTCCTCTTCCCAGTCGGTGACATCATCCTTGCCGTCCTCGGACACAAGGTCAACCCTCGAATAGCCATTGTCATCAGGAATCTCCGCACAGAAGGCACTTGAACGCGGCACGACGTATCCTGCCGGACACGGGTCGAAAATACTCTTGTAGTTCACTTCGTCAGAGGTGTTGCCCCAAAGATTCGACGCTGACTGCACCGTGGTCTCGTTGCCAGGAGCCATAATGTACCAATCAATCTTAATCGCTCCGGTATAGACGGAGTGGACTTTCAGGAACTTCTCCGGATTCTCGACCGCATAGGCGGCATTGCCCGGAGCGTCATACACTATAAGTGACTCGACAGCCTTGAACGGACGCTTGCCATCACCTTTCTGTTCATTGCGGACATTGGCCGAAGGACGGAGCTTCGCCTGCTCCTCGTATTTCTTATTGGCCGTGGCGTCGTCATCATCAACATAGACGGTCGGGATGTCAACATATTCAGCCGCCGACGGGAGGAAAGGATCCTTGCGTCCCCACTGGTAGAGAAGCCCCCTTGTCTGCTGAACCGCGGAAGGGGCGACCGAAGTGGCTCCGAGGTTGCGGTCCATCCACACAAGGCCGTTGGCGTCGGTCTTCGTGCCGACCTCATCAGAGCAGACCCAGATGTGCCAGCTCCAAAGCACAGTCCCGTTGGCGGAACAGGCGGCGATGACAGCGTTTCCCGGCTGCTCTCCGGTCGTGAAATAGATTCTTCCGTCCTCGTAGAGAGGATCGCCTTCGATCACTTGGGTACTGCGGGTGCGGTCGGCATCGAGAGTCGCCTCCCAGACAAGCTCCGCATAGGCGACATCATTTATCTCCACGCCATAGTTCTCAATGTACTTGGAGTTGCCGTCACCCTTGCCGTTTCCCTTCACGGTGGCAGGGAAACTGTAGGTTGAACCGGTGCCGACAAGATAGCAGTTGGCGGTGACGCCATCGGTGGCGAGAGCCTCAGGGTAGCAGGTCTGCATCACCTTGATGTCGCGGCACTCCGTGAGTCCCTCGTCGCCACAGATGACGGAAACGATGCCGTAGCGGGTCTTCCCGGTGGTATTAGGGTCGGCGGAGAATGTCAGGGAGTTGTCCTCAGGGGAAGCCGTGATGCTGAGCCAGGTGTAGTCACAGTCATAGTACCACTCGGAATTCGCGGCGACAAGCACCGTCTTCGAACCGCCTTCCACAGGGAAGACAGCCTGAGTGGAACTGAGTTCCACAACACCGACCACTTTCTCTGGAGTCTCCTCCTTCTGAACCTTTTCCTTTGAGCAGGCCGCGAGCGAGAGAGCCACTACTCCGGCGCAGACCGCATTGAATATATTAATATGTCTTTTCATCTTTTCTATTCTTTATAGTTCAAATAATTCCTTGGACACTCACTATTTAGCACCTCCGCCCCAGGCTGAAGGAATCTTGTCGTAGTCGCTCAGTCCAGTGCAGTTATAGAAACAACCCGTGCCGGTGATGCGGTTGTTGAAGCCTAACTGATAGAGGGTCTTACGCTCGTAGAGGTGAACCTTGGTGCCGTCAACATTGGTATAAGGTGACTCTCCGGTGAGGGAGGTGCAGGCGGCGAAGCAATAGTTGAAGGACTGTGCCTTCTTGGCCGTGTCGAAAAGTCCGGTCGGAATGGATTTAAGGGACGCGCACTCCGCAAAGCAGTAACTGAAATTCACGCTTGTGTTGTTGCTCGGAGCTTTTGAGAAGAGTCCCGCAGGAATTTCCTCAATCGACGTGGCCTGGAAAGTGTAGCTGAAGTTGGTAGCCACGGTGCATTTTTCGAAGAGGTCGGCAGGAATGCTCTTCACCTTCTGGCATCCGGTGAAAGCGTAACTGAAGTTGCTTGCGGCGGTGTTGGTGCTGAAAAGTCCCTCAGGGATGCTTTCAAGGGAAGTACATCCGTAGAAGAGGTTGCTGAAATTGTTGACTTTGACATTCTTTGCGAAAAGTGTCGCAGGAACGTTCTTCAAAGCGGTGCAGCTGTAGAAGACCTTAGTCATCGTGGTAGCCTTTACGCAGGCATCGAAAAGCCCCTCAGGAACGGTTGTGAGAGCCGTACAGCCGGAGAACAACTGATCCAGAGTCGTGACGTTTGCCTGATGGGAGAAAAGTCCGGCAGGGACGGTCTCAAGGGCGGTACAGTTCTGGAATACCATCGCAAGGCTGGTTACGGCTGCACTCTTTGCAAACACATCTGCCGAGATGTCGGTGAGGGCAGTACAACCTTTGAACACAGATCCGAGGCCCGTGCCGGATGTAGTTGCAGGGAAAACCTCCGCACCGACCTTCTTCAATCCAGTGCAGGTGCTGAAACAGTAGGAGAAGTTCGCGTTTCTCGCCGTGATGAAAGAGAACAGGCCGTCCGGCACTTCCGTAAGGGCGGTGCAGCTCTGGAAAACAGCCGTGCAAGTGGCAAGCTTGGCGGCGGACCCTCTGAACATCTCTGAAGGAACCTTCTCAAGAGAGGTACATTCGTAGAACATATTCGCGATTGAAGTCACGTTTGTGCAGGCGTTGCAGAAGCCCTGCGGGATAGATTTCAGCGAGGCGCACTTACGGAAAGTGCTCAGGAACTTGGTCGCCTTAGTGGCAACGGGGTCGAATATGTCCGCAGGGATGGATGTAAGCTTGTCGCAGTAGAAGAACACATTAGACATATCTATCGAGGTGGATTTCTCACCTAATCCCTCGAAAAGCCCGGAAGGGAGTTCCTCTACCTTGCAACCGTAGAACATCCTGTCGGCGGAAGTAGCGTTGACAAGACCTTTAAGCATACCCGGCTTGAGACCTTGAGTGAATGTCGCGGCCTCGAAAAGTTCGCCGAGTCCAGCCTTGACACCGTCAAGTCCCTCGAAGAACCCGACAGGGAAATCATCGATTGTGGCGTTCTGGAACATCTGGTTGATATAGACCGTCACGCCTGAAGGAATATGCTTGAACAGGCCTACAGGAAGATTGCGCACGTGGGCGCCATAGAACAGCCATTTGAAATCCGAGGCCTTCGTATTGTTCTTGAAAAGATCGGCAGGAATGGTCTCCAGTTCCGTACACTCGGTGAAAAGTCCGTTGAAAGAGGTGACAGCCACATTGTTCGCAAAGAGGTTCTCAGGAACGGTAGCGATGTTCATTCCACGGAAGGTCTGGGTGAATTTCAGCACATTAGGGCAGTTCGCGAAAAGCTTCTCAGGAATCTCAATCCTGTTTCCTTCACTGACCTTGTCGCCACCGTTGATAAGATCGCCCACACCGAACTCCCTGAAAGCGTAACTGAAATCGGTAGCGTTAGGGCAATTGGCGAAAAGGTTCTCAGGAATGGCCTTACAGGCTTTGATGTTGGAGAACGCCTCCTGGAAAGTCGTGGCATTCACGGCGTACTTCAGAAGGTCGGCCGGAATCTCCTCAAGAGACTGGCAGAACGTGAGGAATCCGGTGAAGTCCTTGACATTGGCGAAAGAGCCGCAGACATCGGCAGGGATGGATTTGAGGCTTTTGCTCGTCTTGCAGACATATTTTGCCTCCTCGACGCCGAACTTGCCCCAGGAGAGAATATTCAGAATGTTGAACTGCCAGCTCATATTCTCGATGGAGTAACCTGAAAGGTCGGAGAAATCGTAGGTCGAAGCACTTCCCTTCGTGGTCACGATGTAAACGCCCGCCTTGGAATATGTGTGCGTAGGCCTCGTCGCATTGCCCACATAATGATCAGGCTCCGAGCCGTCACCCCAGTCCACCGTGATGTCCATATTAGGGTTGCGGGTGGTGACCGACGCTCCGGCCGTTGTCAGCTTGTTGCCGTCCTCGTTGATGCGGACCTCGAAGATGAGCTCCTCTGTGTCCTCACCGATCTGGAGGACACGGATCTTGCCTTCCTTGACGTTCTCCTTCTCTCCGACAAGAATCTTTATCTCGCTGTTTCTCTGCTTATTGTCAGCGTTCGGATCTATCTTCACACTGAGTTTTCCGTCCTCTGCTGTGACGCTGTACCAAGAAGCTCCCTCCTCAGGGGTGAAGGTGATGGCAAGCTCAGGATTGGACTTGTACTCGATCACGGACACAGCCCCGTTCCCGTCGGCGTGAGCGACAGTCGATGAGATCTCGAACCAGGCCTTGCCGTCCTGGGAAATCCTGACCACTTCCTCAGCCGCATCCTTACCTGCTCCGGCCTTGAACTTCACATCGACTGTCCTCTGGTCGTTGTCCTCGTTCGGATTGGCGGAGAACTTGTAGCCTCCTTCGGTCTTCTCGATGAGCAGCCACTGGCAGGTGCAGTCGAAAGTGACATCATCAGCGGAGGTCTCAAGCGTGATCTCGGAAGAGAGTTCTCCGAAAGCCGGGAAACGAACAGCGTTGGCGGAAAGATTGATTTCCGGCTGACCGGCCCAGTTCTGAGTAATGTTCACGACATATTCAGATTTTACGTCGGCAGCATCGGAGGCCACGATAGTGAGTGTAGCCTTGCGCTGGGCGGTCTCTTCATTGAGCGGGGCCGAAAGCGTGATGAAATGCTTGTCAGACTCGATGTTCAGCCATTCCCCGCCGGCGCACTCATAAGTCCAGCCGTCAAGGTTGGTGGAGACATTGATGATCAGCTCGCCTCCCTTGGTCTTGAAATTCACGGAAGCGGAGGCACTCTCACCATCCTGAACGAATAGCCCGTTGTCGGAAGTCACCTCAAGACGCGGTGTCCTCTGAGGACCGTCAGACCCGTTGTCAGGATCTATATTCTCCTTGGAGCAGGAAGTGAGAGCCACAAGCGCGGCAGTAAGAAAATATAATATTTTTTTCATAATCGACTCAAATTAAATTATTCCACATCAAGGGCTTACTCTGCGGAAACCTTTTTGCGAAGCTCAAAGCTGTCGCCATACGGCATACACTCATACTGGAATGGAGTGAGCGTCGGGGACTGGATGCTCATATCCATATACACAAGGCATATTCCTGATCCCGGCACCAAAGTCGCGCTGCCTTCCGAAGGGTCTGTATTCAGTCCGGTGGTGACGGTGATGGTCTTGCCGTCCTCCGAGACCTGACCCGGGAATATGTACGGATTGTAACGGTCGAAATAGACGTACCCGCCGTCAACCCAATAGCCAACCATAAACACAGCAGCATAGTCCTTGTCCGCCTGCTGCACAAATCCGATGTTCCACATCGAAGGGAAGGAAATATTCCCGGTCTTCTTGTCAAAATTGACAGGCAGGTTCATTCCGTAGATGAGGAAATCGTTCAGATAGTATGACTCGCCGTATTTGTCCTCGACGAGGGTCGCGGTACGGGAGAATGTCGTAGGATATTTCGTAAGATATGTGTCGTCGAGTTCCGCAAGTGTGCCGGACTTGGCCTTCGAGTAGCAGATGCCTCTGTTGTAGCTGTCAACACGGGAGACAGCGTACCAGTTCTCCGCATAGATGTCGTATTCGCCGAGCAGTTTCAGATAGGCGTTGTCAGCGACCGTCGCCTGCGTGAAAGAATATTCAAGAGATTTGTCTCCCGATGTGACTTTCACCTTTCCCTCGAGGACGGTCTCTCCGTCATTCTCTCCGGCCTTCACCGTGACAATGTTCCCGTCTGTCGAAATCTCCGCCCAGGAGCAATCCACAAGTTCCGCGGTCCATTCGTCGGTGGATTCAACGGTGAACTTGTACTCGCCACCCCTACAGTCGAAGGAATATCCGTCAACGGCGGTGGTCTTCAGAACCTTGGCTGTGCCCGCCTCCTGCGAGACTTTTATGGTCTTGTCGGCAAAGTCGTTGAGGCTGAACGATAAAGTCACGACAGCACTGCGTACCTCCTCTGTGCCATTCTCCGAAACACTGACATCCACGGATCCGTCTCCCGCGAGCTTAGCGGTACACCAAGACTCTGAACAGTCAACGGAGGAAACTTCCAGACCGCCCTGTAGTTTCACATAAACAGTTTTCTGCGAACCGGACTGGTCAAACACCAGCGTTTCGGCAGACAGTACAGCATCCGGAACCACCGTTTCCGGTTCCGACTTCCCGCATCCGCCAATTGACAGGACGCCGAGAATCAGTGCAGTTAAGCCAACAGCCTTTTTCATACACTACCTTTTTTTAATATTTAAACCTAAATCTTTTCATTATTCCTTAGGAAACTTCCAAGAAAGTTTCCCGCCCTGAATCATAAACGCGTCTCCGAGCCTGCGGCCATCCGGAATCGTCGCCTTGACAGAGAATGTGGTTCCGCTCATCTCCACACAGCCGGAGATCGTCAGCGGAGCGCGTCCCTTTGTGACCTCTTCCTTTTTGCCGCGCGCGCCAAGAGCCTTCACTCCCGAAGCATTCCGGGCAGGGGCATTGAACGAATCCACGGATGACGACTCCTCGACCACAGTCGAGTCAGAGACTTTTTTCATCGTGAACGGTCCGACAGGGAAATCACCATAGGTGTAGCCCGGAGCGGCATTGTAGTAAAGTACTCCGCCAGAAGAGGTTATCATCGTTATCTCCATCGTGCTGACCACATACTGCCTGCCGTTGTAAGTCTGCGCGGAGCAGCGCATCACAGCGTCCTCTCCGGTCTTGCCCATCACTCCGGACAGGGCATAGAACTGTCCCGCCATAGGGACATACTTGCCGGTCGAGGAGTCATACACCCTTGAGCAGTACAGCACATCGGCCGTTCCGTAAGTGCCGAAATTAGCGCCCTCGGCGAAGACCTGATTGTTCATTATCGAGAGGGTGCCGTCGCTTTCGTGATATTCACCCTCAACGGTGGCGATCAGAGTGTTGCGAGGAGCGGAGATGCCCCAGCCACTGATGTAGTACTTCTTTCCGGTCGTTCCCGGAGCGATGACAACCCTCATCGTTATCGGTTTGGACGAGGTCTCCGAAGTGGAGCTTGTCACATCCCACGTTCCGAGCCAGACCTTCCATCCGTCGGACTCAACAGCAGGAGAGTCGGTGTGGAAGTACTTCCTATAGACAGAGGAAGTGGCGGAGTTGCCGTTGTGTCCGAACGCCACGAGGCAGTAGTCCTTGTCCGCGGAAAGCGAGTTGACCTTGACGACCTTGCTGCCGGTGTTGAGGAAGGAGGCTATGCCGCCCTGGCTCATAAGATAGGTGTCTATCGCCTTCACGAGATCATCGTTGGAGGAATAGTGGTCAACGAAACTCTTCTCGTAGATGTTCCAGAAATACGTCTCTGTGCTTGAGGTCGTGAGCGAGACGATCGCACCCTTGTCCGTAGGATTGGTCACCGCAAGCACGAGCGCGTTGCTGTCCGATGCTCCCGAGAGGATGAACTTCTTCCTTGTCACCTTCGTGGTGGCGTGATCAAGATCGTAGCCGAACACCACCACGCAGTACTCCGTTCCGGCAGTCATTCCAGAATAGTCGATGTACTGTGAGCCAGAGCTGAGGTTGTTGGCGATTCCGCCGTAACTTGCGTATGCGCTTTCCAACTGCATCAGCAGCACATCGTCGTCCGCCATAGCATCGGCGTCGGAGCCAAGCAGCACGTCGAAGAAATATGTCTCGTCATTCTTGGACGGCATCACGCTGACCCTCGCACTTGTCGAGGATTTCTCCTCAACCTCGACATTGAAGGTCATATCGCTCGTGACGACATTTTCCTTCTTCTTCATTGTGTAAGGCCCCACAGGGAAGTCTCCGTAGAGGTACTGCGACGCCGAGGAGAAGTTATAGATGTTTCCTTCCGCATAGAGGAAATAGTCCATTCCGGAGAAGGTGTAAGGTTCGGCGGAATCCGCGGTGAACTGGTTTCCGACAACCTCGCCGGTGCCGTCTTCATTCTGACGGCCGATGAGCGCCGCGAATCCACCTTCCGTGATGAGATAGTAGGCGTCCCCGTGGTTGAAACGGCCGAAATGGCAGATGTAGCCGGAAATGGACGAATCACTGTAGCGGCTCGCCGTGTAGGCGTTGACGAAATAGATGTAGCCTGTCTCCGGATCGAATCCGGCGGCGACAGGAAGGGTTCTCGCGATGGAGATGCCCCAGCCGATGACCTTGTAGCTCTCACAGAACACGTTCTCGGAAACAATGATGTCGAACGTGAGCGGCTTCCCGGTGAGCTCGGAGCTTGTACTCGTCACGGTCCAGGTGCCGAGCCACTTCTTGTAGGCCTCCTGCACGTCAGCGGACGGCTCATCGGTTGTGAACTCCTTATAGACAAACTTGCCCGCGCCTGAATCCTCGTCGTAAGGGAAGGCGAAAAGGCAGTATTTCGTGGATGTCTTCAATCCGGTGAAAGTGTAGGTGTCAGAGCCATAGATGCAGTGATCGACGAGCGTGCCGTCCGAATTGAGCATATCAACTATCTGAGCCTCAGTATATTTTGTCATCTGAGAGACAGGCAGGAGGTCGTAGTAGTACATCCTGTCGTTATGCTCGGGAATAATCTTCACCGTCGCTTCCGTCCCGGAAATGGAGTCTATCTCAAAGGTGAAGTCCATATCGATGACAGCCTTTCCCTCGACGGTGGTGAACGGAGATGAATATATGTCCGTGATTATCGCTCCGTCGTCGGAAAGTCCGTAGGCGAAAGCGACATATTCAGTCTCCGGCGACAGGCCGCTGATGGTTTTAGGCGACGATCCGGAGATCCGGTTTTCGCTTATGTAGTCCCTGAACTCGACGCCTTCCTCTTCCGCGTTCATCTTCAAGTCGATGAGGTTATCAGCGGCGAACTCCTCCTTGTCGGAGTAAAGGTCGTAAATGTCGCGGCGGACTGCGGAGAGATAGTATTTCACGCTCATCTTCGTAGGAATCGCTGACACTTTCGCCGAATTGCCGTCGATGTCGGAAACGTTTATCTTGAACGAGCAATCGACTTTCTCGGCTGACGGAGTCTCCTCCGCCTCTTTCTTGCAGGAGACAGCGAGTGGAAGAACAGTCAGCAGAACGATGGCCGCATAGAGTATGTTCAAAGCAATCTTTTTCATATCAATCAATTATAAATTGAAGCCCAAACCGCAGACAAAGGTGTTTTTCATCACGCCGGAAGCCGCGTTCCAACTCAGATCGACGCTGACACCGCCGAGCCGCAGTCCCAGACCGAGTCCTCCGTAGGACGGAAGTCCGTTTTTCTTCGAACCGTAGTGGTAGCCCGCGCGGCAGAAAAGAAGGTTGTTGTAGGAATATTCCATCGCGGCGGAAGGAGAGAACGCCGTCGGGCCACCGAACCAGCACTGTCCCCGGACCGCGCCGTAAAGGCTCGATTTTCCAAAGTCACGGCCATATCCAGCCTCGACTCCGGCGCTCATCGGAATTGAGAACCGCTCCCCGCCTTCCGCCTTTACACTCGTGCCGAGGTTGTCGGCGAACGCGGAGATATTCATTCCGTATTTCCTGAATGTGAGTTTGATGTCGGCGGCGAATGCCTGAAGGTCATTGTCAAGTCCGGAAGAGGACGCATAATTGAATGTCGCCCCCGCCGAAAGGCAGTCCGTTATCCTGTAGGCGGCTCCGATTCCGGCGGTAAGGGACGTAGGACGGAAGTCCGAAAGCGCGGTCCCGTACTCATCGTAGCGGTGTTCCTTCTGATCGGCCGAGAAAGAGGCTCCGGCCGTGAACGCCCAACGGTTCCGAACGTTCCAGACAGCCCCGACATCAGCGATATTCGCCTTTGTCGCCGTTGGCTGGAACAGGCTGTAGGCGACTCCCGCTTTGAATGTGTCCTTGGAGAACACCGCCCCGGAAACATCTCCCCAATGCGCGAAGGCATCGGAAGACAAACCTGAGCTCAGACCGGCCAGGGAAGAGCGCACAGCCCCGTGAGTGCGGTCAAGAAACGGCATCGCGGCCGATGTTGACGCTGACTCCTGCGCGGACATCGCCGCAGGGACGAGAAGGAAAAGAGAAACGATAAATTTCTTCATATATACTACCAACTTCTTATCTTTTAATATCCTCGACAGGGCTACTTCTTGACAAATGTCGAAGTGCCATAGACCTTTCCGCCGCACTTGAGCTGAACCGTGTATCTTCCGGGAGCGAGAGAGCCGACCTCAACCCTTAAAGGAGAGTTTATTCCGATGGTCGTTGATCCGCTATACACGGCCACTCCCGCCTGGTTGAGAATCTGCGCCGAAGCCTCGATACTGTCAGCGCCAGGACGGATGAATATGTGGTCGTCCGCGGGATTCGGATACACATCGAGCGGAGTCGATGAATCCCTGACAACAAGAGCGAACGTCTGGGAAGCGGACTCTCCCTTCGCGTCCGAAGCGGTGAGAGTCACCTCAGTCCTGCCTGTCTTCCTGCCGGTGAATATGACCGTTCCGCCGGAAATCTCCGTGGCGGCGACATTTCTGTCAGCGACACTGACCACGGCGAAGAGTTCCTCATTGTCCTCATCCGTGAAGAAATCATTCACGTTGACGGAGCATTTACCGCCCACGCCGTTGACAGCGAGGCTTCCGATCTCGACCGTCTGCACAGGAGGGTGGTTCACGTTTATCGTGTAAGGCACCTCCAACGTGGTGCTGAGGTCATATTCATCGGTAAGGATGAGTCTGAACTTATGCTCGCCCGGAGTCGATTTCACTCCGGAGATCTCGACCTGCACGATGTCGTTGGCGAGGGATGTGAAAGTCACCGCGGAAGGCTCGTCGCAGCTCCAGGAGAAGCTGACCGAGTGGCCGTCCGGGTCAGCGCCCGTGTAGAGCCTGAGGGCTGTCTCATAAGAGGCTATGGAAATCTCCGAAGGGTCATTCACAGAAATCTCCGGAGCCGTGTTCCCGCCTGTTGTCAGTTCAGCGACATCCGTGAGGGGCGACTCGTTGCCGGCGAAGTCCATCGCGGAAACCGCGTACCAGTACTTCGTGTTGAAGTCCAATCCTTTGAGGACGATTTTCCTGTAGCCGTCTTCCGTCGCCTCAAGAGAGGAGACGACGAACGTCTCGGTCTTTGCCGAGGACGGGCTGAGGGAAGTGAACGCGGACTTGCTGTAATAGACCTTGTAGCTGTAGGCATACTCCGCGTCCGGGTCTTTCGGGAGGTCAACCGTCAGTGTCACACTGTTTGACTTGACCGAAGCCTCAAGATGCTTGACAGCCTCAGGCGGAACTGTGCTGATTGAGGAGAGTGCATTCACCGCGTTAATCATTCCCTTTCCAAGCTTGCCGACCATCTTGGAGTTGTACTTGTAGATGGACTCGTCACAGCTGTTCACGATTGTCTCGAAAAGTTTGTCGCAGGTGTAACCCGGGCCTCCGCAGGCGGAAAGCGTGAGCGCCGCAAGTCCGGAGACGTGCGGACAAGCCATCGACGTTCCCTGAAGATAGCCGTATTTCCCACCGGGAAGAGTACTATAGACACCGCCTTCGACAAGCCTCTCGTTTCCGCCCGGAGCGCAGACGCTCACCCAGTCACCGTAGTTGGTGTAGTAGGCGGCCTTTCCGTCAGGCCCGATGGCGGCCACCGAAAGGACTTTCTCGTATTTCGCCGGATAAGCGTAGTCCTGCGCGTCGTTACCCGCCGCGAAAATCACGAGTCCGCCTTTCATCGGACCGGTCTGATTGCCGTCCGCGTCCATACCGGCGTGCTCGATGAAGTAGTCTATGGCGGTCCGGTCTCCGGAAGGCATCTCGGTCACGTCCGCCTTGTAGCCCCAGCTGTTCTGTGCGATCACCGCACCGTTCTCAGCGGCATACTGGAAGACCTTCAACAGGTTGGCTCCCTTGTCAGGATAGTTCTCATCCATAATCTGGAGGCACATCAACTGGACTCCTTTCTGAGGGTAGCGTCCACCTGCGACGCCGCAGACTCCGACTCCGTTGTTGTTCACCGCTCCGACCGTTCCGGCGACGTGCGTACCGTGGTTCTCGGCGTGGATGGCAGCCGAACCGGCGACAAAATTGTAGCCGTGAATGTCATCCCTGTAGCCGTTGCCGTCATCGTCACGCCCCTCGGTCCCGTTCGCTTCAGCCTCGTTCGTCCAAAGGTTGCCCTCAAGATCCGGATGGGTTGTATCGACTCCAGAGTCGAGAATGGCCACGATGACGCTGCTGTTGCCATAGACTCCGTAAGTGTCCCAGGCTTCCTGGAGCTTTATGTCCATACCATTGACCGCACTTCCCTGCCCCGTGCTGTGATAGTGCCACTGAAGCGAGAACAAAGGGTCGTTCATCGTGACGCTGCGGCTCTCCGGCAGATGTATCGGCTCGACGAGGGTGATTCCATCAACCCCGGAAAGTCCTGAAGCCGCTTTCGTGAGAACGACGGACTTCTCGTACCCGATGTCGAACCATCTGTGCAGCCCTGATTCACGCTGCGCCCTCTCGAATTTGCCTCCTATGTGAAACGATGTCTCGGCTGACTTGATGTCGAGGCCGTCAATTTTCAGTTGAGGGACTTTGGAGATATCTACAACCCCGTTTTCATCGGCAGCCGCGAGAAGAGCGTCCGCAAGAGTCTCATCCACCTGCACTCGCAGCATTCCCGGCACGACAGAGCTCGTCTCGTCAAGTGTGGTCTCAGGCTTAGAGTCCAGATTCGAATCCGGCTCTTTCGCACACCCGGCGGCAAGCAGCGCTGTTGTCAATAAAACAATATATCCTCTTTTCATAATCAAGAACAATCTATTTTTTACTCGGCTTTGAACGTTCCCGCGTCATAAGACTGCTTTATGCTTGTTCCGGAAACCAATCCGAAGATCGGGAAACTGATCTCTGACGCGTCCTCGTTGAACGTCCAGACGAATTCTTTGGCGGAATAGACACTGTCATCCCTGATCTCGAACGGCATAAGGGACACTCCCGAGGCGAGATGCGCGTCCAGTCCCGAAGATGACACAGGGAACGAGACGGTCATCGCATCGACATCCACGTCACCCACGATGTAGTTCACGCTGTTGTCCTTGGTGTAGTCCAGACCTTCAGCGAGTGAATACGCACAGATGTTACCGATTGTGAGCTTATTGGTGTTGCCGTTGAATTTCAGCACAAGACGATGGCCCTCAAAGGAGGCCGTACCCTGTCTGATGGTGGTGTTGGTGTAGGTTCCGGTGTAGGTCTCGGCGATCTTGTACTGCCACGGCACGTCAGGAACATCCACGGAAACCTTGGAGGAATATACCGCCCCGCCGTCGCAGGCCGCCATCGCCATAATCCAATTGGTCTTTCCCGGAGTGACAGGGACACGAAGGGTGTAGCTGCCGTTGCGGGTACGTTTCGCATAGACCACCTTAGGGTCGGCGAAATATTCATCCTGAGAGGAAAGCAGCCCTACCTCAAGGTTAGACATCTCCGGGTCGATTCCGCTGACAAGGACAGTGGCGCTGACCTTCTTCTCATACTGATAGACATCGACTTTCTCGGCTATGCCGACCTTCGGGACACGCCCGCCGTCGGCGAAACCCGCCTCGACCTCATCCTTTTCCGCCGCTTTCTGGCAGGAGATCATCGACAACGACAGCCCTAAAAGAATATACAACAAATTTTTCCTCATAATTCTACTCCTCCGTCTTTGTTTCCTTTGACCAAGGGTTCTGATCCTCCTCGGAAATCATAT
The DNA here is from genome assembly GCA_964479325.1 of uncultured Muribaculaceae bacterium. Classification (GTDB taxonomy): domain Bacteria; phylum Bacteroidota; class Bacteroidia; order Bacteroidales; family UBA932; genus Cryptobacteroides. The sequence continues at coordinate 10,160 of CAYZKZ010000013.1, read as the reverse complement.
CGTTCTCGTTGATCTCATTGAGCGGGATCTGGAACCACCAGAGATTGTCGTGGGCCGGCACAGCGATCCTGTTGGCCGGAGAGTGGTTCGTACCCTCGTAATTGCGGTCGATGCCTCGTCCGTTACGACGAATGTCATAGTACCCGAAGCCCTCGCCCCAAAGCTCAATGCGCCTCTGAAGCTGCACGTCCGAAGCGGTCACCGTCGAGGCACTCCAGGAAGGATCACGCTTTGACATAAGAACCGAGAGGGTCTGGGCCGCCTTCGCACCGTCCCCAAGCCTGGCCTCAGCCTCAGCCTGGATGAGAACCATCTCCGAGGCTCTCATATAGATGTAGTCCTGAAGCCACTGGTCCATATACCCGAATTTTCTCGCCGCATAAGGCTTTGCCGCCCCTGGAGTGGATGGGCTTGCCGTCGGATCTCCGTCGGGGCCGTTGAAAAGACTCTTGCGGTAGTCGGTACGGGAGATCTTGTCATACAGAGAACGGTCGATAAGCTTGCTCGGCTGATCAAGTCCCGCATAGCCCTCGCAGTCATTGCTCATATGAGAGGAGAAGGAGACATAAGTCAGCTGTGTCTCGGTCGTGTGGTTGAATCCCCACATAAACTCATTGTCGTCAAGATTCATAAACCCTCCGAGCAGACGCTCCCTGTCCATAATGTCGTAGCCTGCCCGGGCCTTTTCCGCCGCGGAGGCGGCCTCCGCCCATTTCTGAACGAACAGGTAGTAGCGGGCAGCTATGCCATAGGCGACACTGAGGTCGATCTCATTCTTTGACTCCCTTGTGTAGCCGTCAAGATATTTCAAGGCGTCCGCGATGTTCTCCTCTATGTGTTCCATCACGACGGAGAATGCGTTGCGCCCCTGCCTCTCATAAGCGACGTCAGCCGGCTTATTGTCCCTTGACGCATAGACCAGCGGAACTGTCGGAGCGTCTGTACGCAAAGCCCCGGACTCATCGACCGGATCCTGATAAAGCATCAGCAGGTACAAATACGAGAAGGCCCTGATCGCATAGGCCTGCCCGAGATAGCCCCTGACCTTCTCGGAGGAAGGCTCCTCACCGGCAGGAATATAATCCAGAATGGTGTTGGCGTTGTTTATAAGAGTGTAGAACTGAGTCCAGAACTGGTAAGTCCTGACATACTGCTCTGCCCCATAGTCGAAATTGTAGTCGTACTGTCCCCAGTTCTCGGTGCCGGAGAGGACGATGTCCTGCCCCATAAAGTCGGTGAGCATCGAGCAGACAAGGAAACCGCCGTCATCGTGGCCGGAATAGACCGTGAACGGAGTCACCATCCAGGAATATAGACCGGAAACATAAGAATAAAGGAAGTCCGGGTCGGACTCCACCATCTGCGCCGCCTTCGAGCCGGTGAGGTTTCCGGTGGCGTCCACATCGAACATATCGTCGCAGGAAGAGAACGAAAGAACGACTGAGAGTAATATGATTGCTGTCTTTTTCATCTTACATCTGCTTTAGAAGGAGAATGTAACACCCGCGGACACAGTCCGGAGAGCCGAGTAGGTGAAACCTGTGGCTCCGCTGAACGACTGGCGCACGTCAAGTCCGCGCCTGCGCGATATATACCAGAGGTTGTCGCCCACGACATAAACCCTGAGGCTGGAGATTTTGGCCTTCTGAATCAGCGACTTCGGGAAAGTGTAGCCGAGCGTCACATTCTTCAGGCTCAGGTACGAGGCGTCAGTAAGGAAACGAGTGGATGTCTGGGATGCGTCCTGCCAGCGGTTCTGCACCCTCGGAACATCAGTCTCCGTGTTCTGCGGAGTCCAACGACGGAATATATCCTTGTGCCAGTTCGTACCGGCCGTTCCGCCTGACATAAGCCCCTGGTAGTTGGAGTCGAGAGTCCAACCGCCTACCTGATAGGCGAACTGAGCGCTCAGGTCAACACCGAGGAAACTCCAGAAGGATGTGATTCCGCCGTAGATTTTCGGCACGGCGCTCTTTCCGGTCTGAACCATCTTGGCATTCGCCGGCTCGTGCACCGGAGAGTCTTCCTTGCCCGTGTAGAGAGGCTCGCCCGTGGCGCTATCTACACCGAGCCATTCATACATATAGAAATCATACAGGGATCCGCCCTTCTTTCTCCAGTAGTTCCCGGAGGAATAGCCGTCCTCGGAAACGTTGGAAGGGAGTTTTGTGATTCTGTTTTTGTAGGCTGTGCCGTTTATGGCGACGTTCCACAGGAAATTACGGGTCTTCACGACATCCGCTGTAACCTCGAACTCCACTCCGACATTCATCATATCCATATCGTTCACAAGCTGGCTTGCCGGATTTCCCTGCGAAGGAGCGAGTGTACGATAGTAGATCATATCCTTGGTCTCCTTGATGAAGAAGTCCGCGTTGACGGAAAGACGGTCAAAGAAACGGGACTCGAAACCGGCGTTGAAGTTGTTGGATTTCTCCCAGGTGACATCCTGTGCGGCGCGGAAGACTTTCACGATTGAAGCCTCGCCGTCCACACGGTCGATCCGGTAGAGATCCTCATAGACTTTTGTCAGACCGATGTTGTCATTACCCTGAGTACCGTAGCTCACCTTGAATTTAAGGTAGTCAAGCCACGCCACCGGAAGCAGGAACGACTCCTGCTTGGCGTTCCACGATGTTCCGACCGCCCAGAAACTTCCCCATCTCTTGTCCGGGGCGAATCTCGACGAAGCGTCGCAGCGGTAGGAGGCGGAAAGGAAGTAACGGTTCGCCCAGCTGTACTCCCCGCGGGTGAATATTCCCTGAAGGAAATAGGACGAACGGTTGGAGTCAAGATTCTGATACACGACAGCGTTCGAGAAGTCGGAGACCGACGGATCCACAAAATTCGTCATCTCGCCGGAAAGTCCATAAGAAGAGTCGCTCTTGATTTCGTGGCCGAGAAGAAGCGAGAGGCTGTGCTCACCGGCGTTCCCGAAGCTCGGTGTCCACGAAAGTAACTGGTTCGTGTTGAGAGCGGAGTAGCGGCTTGTGGACTGCCTACCCCGTCCGTTCACAGTCGCGGCATCACCACCGACCGGAGTGGTATAATTATCTGACGTAGTGTTGAATATGTCATAAGCGAGGTTCACGGTGAACTTCAGATCCTTTAGGATGTCGATGTCCAGATAGCCTCTTGAGGACATATTGTCCCTCACTGAATTCACCGTCGAGGACAGAAGCTGTCCGTAAGGGTTGGAGAGCTGTCCGTAAGCCCTTTTCTCACCCCAGTCATAAAGGGTCTCGCCGTTCTCGCCATAGAGCCTCTCTCCAGTCTCAAGGTCATAGCGGTAGATCGGATAGATCGGAGCGATGTTCTGACCAAAATAGAATATATTGGAGTATGAGCCTGAGCTCTCGGCGCCGAACTGGTTCTGCTTGGTATTGGAATATGCAAGGTTGACCCCCGCCTTGAGGAATTTGGTGATGGTCTGGTCAACCTTTGCCCTCACGGAAATGCGTCGGAAACTGGAATTAGGAACATATCCGTTGTCGTTGAGGAATGACGCTGACATATACGCCCTCGTCTTTTCAGAACCGCCGGAAATCGCGAGAGTATATTCCTGACGGACTCCGTTTTTGAACACATCCTTGTTCCAGTCGTCCGTCCATTTGAGCTGAGTCGCCGCCGGATTGATTTTTCCCGTCGCCGGATTGATCAGCTCACCGTCTTCCACACCTTTATATACATTATAGTGGAGGTAGCTGCTGATGAGAGAACCCGAAGCGTATGCGTTGGCCTGTCCCAATCCCATAGAACCGCCGTAATACACCTCGTTGCGGAGGGACTCCCAGGTCATCTCGTAGTAGTCGGCCGGAGAGGTGATGATGTCATAAGTAGGCACACCCCTTGAGTTGACTCCCACCTTAGCGTCGAAGTCGATTCTTACCTTGTCCGACGTTCCCCTTTTGGTGGTTATGATGATGACACCGTTGGATCCTCTCGCTCCGTACATTGAGTTCGCCGCCGCGTCCTTGAGCACGGTCAGCGACTCGATGTCGTGGGTCGGAATGGAATTCAGACTACCCTCGTAAGGCACACCGTCAACCACAAGCAGAGGAGACTGTGACGCGGAAACCGAACCGAGACCACGGATGATGATGCTGGCGGAAGAGCCAGGAGTTCCCGAAGAACTTGATGTCTGAAGTCCGGCCACCGCTCCCTCCAAGGATTTGGAGATGTTGGTGGACTGCATCTTGCTGAGCTTGTCGCCGCTGACCTGGGCGGCCGCTCCGACAAAGGATGATTTCTTCTGGACACCGTAGGCGACGACGATTGTCTCGTCAATGGCCTGAGAGTCAGGGACCAGTCTCACGATAAGGAGATCAGTGGAAGAACCGGCCTTGACAACCTGCTCGACATAGCCTATGGAACTGATAAGGAGATCCGCCCCTCCCTGACCGATCTCGATTGAGAAACGTCCTTCGTCATCGGTCGAGACTCCAGAGGTCGTTCCCTTCACGAAAACGCCTGCGAACGGCACACCCTCCCCCGTCACAGAATCCAGCACCTGACCGGCGACCGTAAGCTTTTGCGCCGCCAAACTCAACGAAATTAAAAAGAAAAACAGAGTTAACGTTACATTCTTTAATCTCATCAGGATTTTAATTATAAATTGTTATTTCTAAGTACTTCGCAATGCATCTTGCTTGCGCAAAAAACGGGGTCGAAGATATGAAATTTTATCTAACCTTACAATTAAACATTTAGGAGAAAATCCGCTTTCAGAACCATTGGAACACTTTTTTGTCAATTTATAACAATAATTTTCGCCAATGAATTTTTACCCGTTTCAGGGAATATTAAAAATTATAAGCGATTGTTGAAAAATCTGCGTCCGACCTGTAAATATTCAAGTTTATTTACATATATTTGCCTCCCGTTTTTAAACTTTAGGACACTTTTAGTTCTTGTACTTAATATTCTGTTATGAAGAAATCTGTCTTTAAACTCGTGGCATCGCTTGCCGTTCTTTCTTGTCTTGTTTATGGATGTAATGAAGAGCCGTTGCCTTCAGGCACAAAGAGCGAGGAAGATAATGTGGAGTTCAGTGTCAAGGTCTCGTCCCCGACCGAAAACGGAGCCACTTTCCTCATAACGAACAACGGACAGGACAATAACACTTGGTACGCATTCGCTTACGATGACACCGACACGCCTGTCCAGGCGGCGATTAACCGTACCGTGAACGAACTCTGCAATATGGAGGACGGTTTCTCCGGACTCTTGGAGAGGGGCTCCAAGAGGATAAGAATCGCGGATGGCCTCAAAAGCGCCACAAAGTACAGGTATGTGGTGTTCGGAATCACGAAGGAGGGCACGGTCTATGGCAAACCCGCTTCCTGTGACTTCAAGACTGAATATTCAGCTATAAAATTCAGCCTCACCCTCAGCGAGGAAACGTCATCCTCCGCAAGCGTCACAGTCGAGCCGTCCGGAGAAGCGTCGTGGTACTGCTTCGTCACCGATGACAATCTGACCTCGGCGGAAGAACTGTGCAAGGCCGAAGTCTCCAGGCTCACGGAGATTGAGCCGCTGCTGAAAAGCGGCAGGAAGACGGTGACTTTCGAGAATCTCACACCTGGAAAGAAACTCCGCGCCATAGCCACGGGACTGGACGAGGACGGAAAGATCTACGGCACTCCGCAGAGCCTTGAGTTCAGGCTCACCCCGGACGCCACACTGAACGAGAACTGGACTGTCACCTACGACGGATATGTCACGCCGTCCGGAGCCGACAAGGCGTACAGGAAAATCACGAACACCTCCACCGACAACGAGAGGTTCTTCATCGACGTGATCTCCGAAGACAACCTTTCAGCCCTCTACAACAACGACATCAACACCTACATCAAGGCCGCGGTGACGAACCTCATCACGCGCTACCCGACCAACTGGAGCAGGTACGTCGCCACCGGCACAAACAGCATCTACTACACTCTGCGCACACGCAAGACCTACTTCGCGTTCGCTATAGGAATAGACCGCAACGGCTACTTCACAGGCCACTTCGCGGTTTCGGAGAAGTTCCACATCGACGGCAAGGACTGGTCGGCAGTCTATGACAAATGGCTCGGCAAATGGGAAGCCGCCGACAACACCGGCCACGGCTACAGCATCACCATCTCGGAAGACAGCCGCCAGGACTACACTTTCAACATCACCGGGTGGAACAACGTGACCGACACGCCTATACACGGAGTCATCGACGACGAGACCGGCAAGCTCTACATCTCCGGCTACAACTACGGAACGCACGACCTTGTCACCAGCGACGGCACCATCAAAGTCACCAAGATGCTCGTAGGACTCGCCGGCAGAGGCTATTACGGTATTTCAGACGACAACAGTGACGCCTACTACATCTGCGCCTGCGAACTCGACAGCGAAGGACGCAACGCCACGATGAAAGGCCTCACCATCAACACCACCTCCGGCACGTTCACCTTCAGCCAGATGTTCTTCATCGGCGTGAACGGAAGCACCGTCTATACCTACGGCGACCGTTCGACATTCCCGACATTCCCTTGCAAAATGGGCAGGGCTGGACTATAGACGCGGCGGGAGCGCCGTCGGCGGGATATTCAGTCGTCGGTGCAATACATTCAGAAATTGGAATATAGGCTGGAATTCGCTAATTTTGTGACGCCGTTCCATCGGGGGACGGCAGTTCTTCTTATTGGATAAATTATGAGAAAATTTTTTATTACCATCGCGGCGGCCCTGATGATCGGGGCGAGCGCTATGGCAGACGAGGGAATGTGGATGCTTCCGCTCCTCCAGAAACTCAACGCTGACGCTATGAAGGATCTTGGATGCAGGCTCACCCCTGACCAGATCTACAGTGTGAACCATTCCTCGCTCAAGGATGCCATCGTCATCTTCGGCGGCGGTTGCACAGGCGAGATGATCTCGGACAAAGGTCTGCTTGTGACCAACCACCACTGCGGCTACAGCAGCATCCAGAAGCTCTCAAGTGACGAGCACAACTACCTTGAGGACGGATTCTGGGCGATGAACAGCAGCGAGGAAATCCCTGTTCCGGGACTGACAGTGACATTCCTTGTGAATATGAGTGACGTTACAGAGGCCGTCGAAGGAGCGCAAAGCGACGAGGAGAGAAACGCCATCAGGGACGCTCTCGTCAAGGACGCGAAGGACCGTAATCCTGGATGCGAGGTTCAGCTCACCTCGTTCTACAACAACAATGTCCACTACGTCATTGTCTATAAGATATTCAGGGACATCCGTTTCGTAGGCGCTCCTCCGGCATCCATCGGCAAGTTCGGCGGCGAGACCGACAACTGGATGTGGCCTCGTCACACGGGAGACTTCTCGATGTTCAGGGTCTATGCGGGCAAGGACAACGAGCCTGCTGAATATTCCGAGGACAACATCCCTTACACCCCGAAGCAGTCGCTGAAGATCTCTCTGAAGGGCATCAACGAGGGTGACTACACGATGATTATGGGTTACCCTGGACGCACGCAGAGGTACCAGACCGAGGCGCAGCTCAATCAGATGCTGGCGCTTCAGAGCATCTCTATCGAGGCGAGGACTCTCCGTCAGGACATAATGTGGAAATGGATGGAGAAGGATCCTTCAATCAGGCTCAAATACGCCAACAAGTACGCCAGCTCCGCCAACGGCTGGAAGAAGTGGATCGGCGAGAGAAAGGCGTTCAAAGATTTGAATATCATCGAGAAGGAACACGACAAAGAGGCTAAGTTCCAGAAATGGGCCGACAAGAGCAAGAAGCGTTCCGAGCTTTACGGGACGGCCCTCGCGGACATCGCCGCCGGTGTCGAGGCCAACACCCAGGCCGAGAAAGACGCTCGGCTGCTGGCCGAGACTCTCTTCAGAACCGAGCTGATCGACCTCAGCGGAGCCTTCCAAGAGATCCTCAAGGAAGGAACTGACACAGCGGCGGCCATAGCCAGCGGCCTTGAGGCGCTGAAAGCCGCTTACGAGGACTACTACGCACCTCTGGACAAGGAGGAGACGGCTGCCCTGCTGAAACTCTACAGGGAGAAGGCCAATCCTGAATATTATCTTGAGGATCTCGGCGAGGATTTCGCCACGATGGACATCGACAAGTTCGTGGACGACTTGTTCAAGACGACAATATTCACTTCCTACGAGAAGGCAAGCCAGGCCATTGAGGCACAAGGCCGCGAGGCTGTGCACAACGACCCTGTCAACAAGTTCGCCTCATCCATCCTTAAAACCTATCTGAAGGTGAGAGGCAAGATGGACAAGGACGCAAGGGCGAAGGTCAGCGCCGCTTCCAAATCCTACACGGCCGGTCTGCTGGAATGGCAGAAAGGCAAGCCGATGTACCCGGACGCCAACTTCACGATGAGACTCACCTACGGAACCGTGAAGTCATATTCCCCGAAGGATGCCCTCAACTACAGGTACTACTCCACGATCTACGGTGTGATGGAGAAAGAGGATCCGAACAACTACGAGTTCATCGTTCCTGAGAAACTCAAGCAGCTCTATGTCAAGAGGAACTACGGCCGCTACGCGATAGCTGACGGCAACCTCCCTTGCTGCTTCCTGACCACAAACGACATCACCGGCGGCAACTCCGGCAGCCCTGTTCTCAACGCTAACGGAGAACTCATCGGACTGGCCTTCGACGGCAACTGGGAGTCAATGTCCAGCGACGTGATGTTCGAGCCGGACCTCCAGAGATGCATCTGCGTGGACATCCGCTACGTCCTCTTCCTTGTCGACAAGTTCGGCGGCGCCGGCTACCTCATCAAGGAAATGAACATCGTTGACTAACCCTGTTTTAAGGAATATAATAATGACACAACAGGAAATTCTGAATATGCTCGCAGAGGTGGTTCACCCCGCCAAAGGGAGCAAAAGCATCGTCGAACTGGGGATGGTTAACGCCATCTCCATCGACGACGGCAAAGTGACCGTCACCCTCGCCTTCCCGAAAAGGCGGGACCCTCTCACTGAATATCTTGTCGGCAGCACCCGCGCGGCCGTCATCCGTCATTCCCCGCAGGGAACAGAGGTCGAGGTCAAGACAATCGTCAAGGAGGAGGCCCCCAAGAAGAAGGCCGGACTGGATCTCGGACTTGAGGAGATCAACAACGTCCGCCACATCATCGGAATAGCCTCAGGAAAGGGCGGAGTCGGCAAGTCAACCGTGGCTGTCAATCTGGCCGTCGCCCTCGCCCGCCTCGGCTACAAGGTCGGACTCGCCGACGCCGATGTCTATGGCCCGTCCGTGCCGCTTATGACAGGCACAGAGGGTTCTGTCCCGGAAGCCGAGGAGATCTCGGAAGGCAAGGAGGTGATCTACCCGATTGAGAAATACGGAGTGAAATGGATGTCCATCGGCTACTTCGCCGAGCCTGGACAAGCCTTGATCTGGAGAGGCCCGATGGCCTGCAACGCCCTCAAACAGATGATTCTGCAAGTGCGTTGGGGCGTTCTGGACTTCCTGCTCATTGATATGCCTCCGGGAACAGGCGACATCCACATCTCCCTCGTGAACGACATCCCGATGGAAGGCGCCTTGATCGTCACGACACCTCAGGCCGTAGCCCTCTCGGACGTGGAGAAAGGCGTGAATATGTTCCGAAACAAGAACATCGACCGAAAGATCTTCGGCCTTGTGGAGAATATGGCCTGGTTCACCCCGGAGGAACTCCCAGAGAACAAGTACTACATCTTCGGCAAGAACGGTGGCAAGGAGATGGCCGACAAGTACGGCATTCCGCTCCTCGGCCAGATCCCGATAGTCCAGAGCATCCGCGAAGGCGGTGACTCCGGTGAGCCCGCCGCCCTCTCCACCCGTCCCGACGGCCAGGCCTTCATAGGCCTCGCCTCAAGCCTCGCCAAAGCCGCCGAGTCGTAGCGCCCGAAGACACAACAACCAACCCGGTCACCGAACCAACCCGGTCACTGAGCCCATCAAGGTGACCGCCCCGCCCAATCCCGTGGCGGGTAACCTGTTGATAATCTGCGAGATAAAGCGCCTTACTCCCCACCGGAAAGGGCAGGAGTAGGGTGCTTTATATTACTAACAATCAGCGAGTTATCTGCCACGCATTTTGACAAGACATCGGCGAGCCAATGGGGATCAGCCGAAAAAGTGGGTGGAGAGGAAGATTAGGCATAAATCTTCTGAAGCC
>CAYZKZ010000012.1:37216-41097 GCA_964479325.1 uncultured Muribaculaceae bacterium | reverse complement strand
GTTCTGTTGGAGGATGGTGTCCCCGCCAATTTCACGTGCTTTCCTCCGCTGCCGCGAAGGGACAACGGATATATCGTTCACCAAAAATTGCCGTAAGGCTACCCTGACCAGATTGTCTGTGGGCATATTCAACAGGAATCTTATAAAGCGACAGCGAAAGTATCCCTTCCGACTCCAAATCCGTCGGCGGAAACGGGCGTTTGTGGCACTATGGGGCACAGAATTGCGGCGGAGCGTGCGTCATAGGTGGCTGGAGAACCGGGTAGAGTGCAATTCTGAGCGTTGCCTCAGTCAACACCTATAGAGATCCAAAAGAAAAGCCCCCGAATCTCTCCGGAGGCCAATTCCCTTTTTTATAGTGCCACACGCAGCGATAGTAGTCAACGCGCGCACTGCGATGCAAATATGAAATTATTTTCGATTGTGCGCAAAGTTGGTTCAAACTATATATCACTTCAGATTTCTCCGTCGAGAATCGTCCAAAGTCCGAAATTGTTTGTAATTTTACAATATTCCGGGTTGAACATCCGGGGTGTTTGAAGGGTATGGTGGCTTTCTCAAGGAATTGGAGGGCGTTTTTAGTTATGTGGCGCTCGTGACTGATTTCTGTTGAGGGGGCAATGATATTTTTGAGAGGGAAATTAGTATATTCATTTATGACAAAGATTGTTTTCGCGACGGGGAACCGGGGGAAGCTTAGGGAGGCTTCGGAGATTTTGGGAGAGGGGTTTGAGTTGGTGACGCCGGCGGATTTCGGGATCACGGAGGACATCCCGGAGACTGGGGAGACGCTGGAGGAGAACTCGCTCCAGAAGGCGCGGTACATTTTCGAAAGGAAGGGGTGCGACTGCTTCGCCGATGACACGGGGCTGGAGGTTGATGCCCTCGGAGGAGCGCCGGGAGTCTATACGGCGCGCTATGCGGGACCGTCCAAAGACTTTAATCTGAATATGGACAAGGTGCTGGCCGAACTTGCCAAACTGGAGGCGGACGGCGGGGAGGTGAGCCGAAAGGCGCGCTTCCGCAGTGTCGTGACCTTCATCCTGAACGGAGAGGTGCATCAGTTCGAAGGCGTGATGGAGGGGACGATCGCCCGCGAGAAGTCCGGCAGGGGAGGTTTCGGCTACGACCCGATCTTCATTCCGGATGAGTATCCGGGACACACGGCGGCCGACATCACGGAGGAGCAGAAAAACGAGATCTCGCACAGAGGCAAGGCACTCCGTGCGATGGCGAAGTGGCTCAATGCGTGCGAAGGCTGAACTAATTGTCCTGGGCCACACCAAAGTCGGCGAGACTTCCATAGTCCTGCACACGATCAGTCGGGAATATGGAAGGCGAGGCTTTCTTGTCAAGGTGAGTCCGAAGACGGCGATGGCGCTGTTCCTGCCACTGAATATTCTTGAGGCGGAGGTGACCGAGAATCCGAAGTCGGATCTGTGGTTCGCCCGCAGTTTTGTCAGCGTCAACCCGCTCGTAGGGATCCGCGGGGATATTCATAAAAACACTATGACGCTGTTTATGAGTGAGGTGCTGTTCCGGGTGGTGAAAGATCAGACCAACGAGGAGGGGTTGTTCGACTGGCTGAAGAGGACGGTTCTGACGCTTGACGCGTTGGAAAGCGACTTCGCCAATTTCCACCTTTGGTTCCTGCTGGAGCTTTGCGCCGTGCTTGGCTTCAACCCCGACACGCTTGGCCTCGCTCCGTTCGCCGGGAAGCATCTGGATCACATCAAGTCGTTGCTGACCAGCCCGTTCCCGGAGGCGATGCTTCTCCCGCTGAGAGGCGCTGACCGCAACGAGATCGCCGAGTGCATCCTTAAATACATTGAGCATCACACCGAGTCCTCCGTCAATGTCCGCTCGCTGGCTGTGCTGAGGGAGATTTACGGTTGATTTGCCTTACCGGGGGAGTTCCGGCGGTTGCGGGTTTTTGTTCCGATTTGTATTTAGTGTACTAAAACTTATAGATAACGCTGTCCGGAAACAGCAGGGAGGCAGCGTTCTTCTTTATCTTGAAACTGACTGCATCCCCGCCTTTCTTCGGTCTGCCAGTCTCCAAGTCCACTTTAGGACGTCCCAACAAAAGGTCAACCGTAATCATACTCTGCTCAAGCAGAATGTCAAACTGGGAAACAATCGGATTTCTGGTGTGCTCAATTTTATTGAACATAAACTGCTCCTGACCACGGTTCCCTGTTCGGGTGTCAACCTCGATCCAGAATGTCTCGTGGTGTTTCGTCAGCAAGCAATGGTGAAGCGTCTGTAAACGCCATACTGCCACATCCGAGATCTTCTTGAAAGCATCGTCCCCGTTTCTGCTGTCTTCCTCAATCTCCAGAAGATTGTCTGGATAGTTTATGTTGAGGCGAAGATTCTGTGAGTTCGGAGCCTTGCAGTACAGAGTGTTTCTGTATGATTTGACACCGCCTGACATATAGCCGTACTTTTCAACTATCTCAGTTCCGCTTTTTAGATGACTGATGTCCCAATCGGGAACCTTGCAGAAGAGATTCTTCTTGATGCTCGGCCTCTTACTCCTGAAACTTTTGAGTTCAATCCCTTTGTAATCAGGGAGCGGGGAGTCATTCATATCAATGCCAAGAAGAGTTTCGACCTGTCGGCCAATAGCGGTGTCAGCTGTAAGAGCCGTGTCTATCCATTGGTTCTGGTAGTTCATAAGCAGTCCGAGCAATTCCTCCGAAATCTTATCCGCGCAACCGGACAATTCTTGTACGAGGTCGCGTATAGGGTTCTCTATTGATGTCTCGCAATATTTGACAATGTCCACCTGAGTCAGATTAATGACGTACAGTTCATTGGGATTCAGTGCGATAATTGCGTGGATATCATCGGCTTCCGTTGCTTCTTTCAACTTGTAAACCCACAGCCGAGGGTCTCCGTCTTTGGTTTCAGGACGGTACAGAGATGTCTGTGTCGTGATGTCCTTGAATCCAGTAAGAATATGAGTTGGTATAATCACCTTGAAGTCTTGCCCTTTTCGCTGTAACTCATAATCGTGGACTTTATTTTCCTTGAAGTAGGCTCGCATCGGAGTTGTGGCATCCATAATGGACTTTTTCAGCCCGGTTGCCGTAATCTGCACTTGAGTGAACTTGATGTTGTGGTTCACCAGATACTCCATATTCCGCTTCTCGAAGGGAGTGAACGCTCTTATGTGTATCATTTGCTCTACTTTATCGCTTTCAGGATTGTGTTTCCGATCGCTCTGGCCATAAGCGGTGGAACCGCATTGCCGACTAAAGTGTACTGAGGAATTTCAGATTTGCGCTTATTTCCTCCTGTCTGCCGCTTGCCTTGAAATACAAAGGAGTCGTCGAAGGACTGGAGTCTGGCCATCTCGCGTACAGTCATCGCCCTGAATTGGGAATAATGTATGAAATCATCCGGCATCGTGACGACAGTCGGACTCTGCCCTTTGGGATTGAGGACGGTATAGTTGCGTTTTTGAGACTCAAGTTTCTCATTCTTGAGTTCGGCCTTACATTCTTCGTCGTAGCAACCGTGCTTTGCTATGATGGAAAGGCGTCTCTTGACATCATCGCTCTGGAAACTGGTTTGATGATTAAAGAGTTCCTGCTCCATTCTTGTAACGCTGTTATCCAAATCATCTGCCGAACGGACATAGAAAGGCTTGCACTTGAACTCAAATCTATGGCCTAATCTTCCTCTGCGTGACCACTCGGAATAAGTGTGCCGCTCGGCTTTGGCTTCGAGAGATCCGTCAATTGTACGCTTGCGAATCAGGCTGTCAAGTTCTTTGTCCTTTGGTGGGACACCATAGTCGGTTTTGGTCTCTCCATTGCCAATGAAGTCAAGGTCGGAAATCGCCTCATAGATTGTAACCTTCTCGTTTTCGG
>CAYZKZ010000012.1:0-37206 GCA_964479325.1 uncultured Muribaculaceae bacterium | reverse complement strand
AGTGGATGGAATCTCGGTAATCAATTTTTGGTCGTTGCGGCAGCCGATGAACAAAACACGTTCGCGGTTCTGGGGTACTCCGTAATTCGCGGAGAGAACCACGATAGGCTTGTCGATGCGATACAGACGGATAGCATCCAATAAACTCTCAAACTCTTGAAGTGTACCGTCTTTCTCGGCATATTCCTTCAGTGCGTCGAAGCACTCGTCAAGAGTCATAGCATATACGCTGACCATTGATTTGAACAGTTCCACTTTATCCCGCATCTTGCCAAATTCCCTCACGTTGTCCACCGCAAGGAGAATCTTGCTGATGATGGTGTCATCCTCCATTGCTTCGATGAAGTCATTCATTGAGTGCATAAATGCGTCGTTGTCAATGTTACAGGCGGTCTTCTCCTGAATAATCGCACTCTGGATGTCGGTGCGTTCCTTATTGCGTTTGAGAAGATTAAGGCCGTGGCGTATTGTGTTGATCTGAGGGTCTGACTTGCTGACGCGATAGTCGATGTTGCGTGTGAGTTCCTTGAACATTTCCTCAATCTCGACAAAAAATTTCTCGATGATCGCGTTCATCTTGGAATCGTCTTCAACTTCCAGCCGAACCTTGGACATAAAGCAGTTTCTCTCAAATGGAGTGGCGACGCGGCCAAGCATCCCGCCCAGATAGTCATAAAGCTTAGATGTCTTCTTAGGGTCGATGATTGAACGAATCTGTCTCATTATTTCGTCCTTGAAATGACCTTTGTCCTTTGTGAGAATTCCTTTGACGTTCTCCATTACGAAATATTTAGGGCGAAGCGCCACAATCACTTTAAGGTAATGCTCAAAGAGGTTGTCCCTCTTGTCGTACTTGCGGCGTCGGCCGGACAAACTGAATGACTGGCAGCTCGGGCCGCCGGTGACGACATCAATAGTGGTTCTGCCTATCTTCTTCTTGAGGTCACGAAGGAAAGTTTGGGACATAATGTCTTCTGTCAGGAACTCTGTCTTTAGTCCAAGTTGTTTATTATATCTGACGCGATGGGTCAGCTCGCAGTTATCGTTAATGTCGCTGGCGAGTACGAAGTCGTAATATTTGTCATCTGTATAGGCCTGCATAAAGCCTTCGCTGATGCCACCGGCACCGGCAAACAAGTCAAGGAAAGTGACAGGTTTTCTTCCTTCGATAAATTCTTTCTTTTGAGCCATATAACTATAGCGTGGCGTTAATGCCTTAAAGTTCCGCAAATTTAATAAATATCAGTGCATTATCATTCGAATCCGGGTGGATTTCCTTCGGAAAGCCGCAAATCGTGCTTGTGTGGCAGTGATTTGCGCATCCTCGTTTTTGTGGGCGCGGAGGGCGATTTACGGTCAGAGGTGCTCCACCTCGCAGTCGAGCGAGATTCCGAACCGGCGTTGCACACTTGAGCAGATCTCGTTTTCAAGGCCGATGATCTCTTCCGGCCTGGCCTTACCATTTGCGTTGACAATGACTAACGGCTGCTTGCTCCAGACCGCAGCGTCGCCGAGGGTCTTGCCTTTCCATCCACACTGCTCGATCATCCACGCCGCCGGGATCTTGACTAATCCTTCACCTGCCTCGTAGTGAGGGACTTCCGTATTTGAATCAGCCGCTATCCGCTCGAAAACATCCTTTGAGACAATCGGATTCTTGAAGAAGCTTCCGGCGCTGCCGATGACGGCCGGGTCGGGCAGTTTCTCGCACCTGATTGCGATCACGGTCTCCCTGACTTTCATCGGTGTCAGATCAGGATCTCCTTTCAGCGAGCCGAGAGCCTTGCTGTAGTCCAGCCTCGGCAGAGGCTCGGAAGAGAGTGCGAAGACCACGGCCGTGATGATGTAGCGGTCCTTGTCCGAACCCTTGAATCGGGACTCCCGGTAGCCGTAGCCGCAGTCGGACACGTCGAACTTCACGGATTCCTTCGTCAGGGTGTCGAAGGCGCGGACAGTCCTGATGATGTCCTTCGCCTCAACTCCGTATGCTCCGATGTTCTGCACGGCCGCCGCTCCGACCTCTCCCGGGATCAGTGAGAGATTCTCCGGGCCCCAAAGGCCTTCTCCGGCCGCGATGGCGCAGAACCTGTCGAACTCCATCCCCGCTCCGACAGCGAACAGCCCTCCCGGAAGCCTTTCGATGGAATCCACCTTCGAGTGGAGGATCGTCCCCTTGAAGTCGCCAGTGAAAAGCAGGTTGCTCCCGCTCCCGATGTGCTTGACCGGCTGAGGCAAGTCATTGAAGTCCAGCCCGGCGAGATCGGAGACACGGTCATATTCAATGAACAGGCTGCATTGAACCCGCATCCCGAAGGTATTTCTTCCCCTCAGCGGGTAGTTTTGGCTTATGCTTATCATCGTTTGCTCTTTTTGCAGCAAAGTTATAACTTTGTTGGAATATACGGTTGTTCTATGGGGTCATTCATAATTGAGGGCGGGCATAGCCTTTCGGGGGCGATACGTCCGCAGGGGGCGAAGAACGAGGCTTTGGAGGTCATCAGCGCGGTTCTGCTGACAGAGGACGAGGTCGTCATTTCGAATATTCCTGAAATACTTGATGTACGCAATCTCATACTCCTCCTTGAGGGGATGGGGGTGAAGGTCGTCAGACTTGGCAAGGGGCGCTACAGCTTCAAGGCGGACGAAATCGACGCCGGCTATGTGTCGAGCGCTGACTTTGTCGGCAAATGCGCTTCACTCAGAGGGTCTGTGATGGTGGTCGGGCCGCTTTTGGCGCGCTTCGGACGGGCGTTCTTCCCGAAGCCGGGCGGCGACAGGATAGGGCGCAGGCGGGTTGACACGCACATCCAGGGATTCATCAATCTCGGCGCTTCCGCTGAATATGACAACTCCGTCGGAGCGTATTCCCTTGGTGCGCCCGCCGGGCTGAAGGGCAGCCGTATGCTTTTAGACGAGGCTTCCGTCACCGGCACGGCTAACATCCTGATGGCCGCCGCCCTGGCCGAGGGCGAGACCGTCATCTACAACGCCGCCTGCGAGCCGTACATCCAGCAGCTTTCCAAAATGCTTGTCTCAATGGGGGCCGGGATTGAAGGAATAGGCTCCAATCTGTTGAGGGTCAGGGGAGTGAAAAGACTTCACGGAACATCGCACCGGATTCTTCCGGATATGATCGAGGTCGGCTCGTTCATCGGTATGGCCGCTATGACCGGCAGCTCGTTGACAATCAAGGATGTGTCCTGGGACAATCTCGGAATCATCCCGGAGTCATTCCGCCGTCTGGGAATAGGGCTTGAGCAGAGGGGAGACGACATATTCGTGCCCGCGCAGGACAGCTATGTCATCGATTCTTTTTTAGACGGGTCGATAATGACCATCTCCGATGCGCCTTGGCCGGGACTCACTCCGGATCTTCTGTCCGTTATGCTGGTCGTGGCGACGCAGTGCCGGGGCAGCGTGCTGATCCATCAGAAGATGTTCGAGAGCCGTCTGTTTTTCGTTGACAGGCTCATTGATATGGGCGCGCAGATCATCCTCTGCGACCCTCACCGCGCCGTGGTGATCGGCCACGACCACAAGATCCAACTGCGGGCCGGCAGGATGCTTTCACCGGACATCCGCGCGGGAATCGCCCTGCTGATCGCCGCGATGTCGGCGAAAGGTGTTAGCGTCATCGGCAACGTCGAGCAGATTGACCGCGGCTACGAGGACATCGACGGGCGCCTGAACGCCCTTGGCGCGCGGATCGAAAGACAGCCTTAGAGGGCTTGGCCCGGCTTGGTCAGCGGCGTGGAAGGATGAGTGCTTCCGTGTCGCAAAAATGGTTTTCCTGAACGTGCGGGACGCTCCTGCACCGCTTGGAAGGCCTTTTTTCTTTTATTTGACACGATTTTTCCATTTTATGAAATGATTTTGTCTTGATAAAAGGCAGTCTTTGACTTTTTTTGCAAACAGGGAAAAACACATAATTAATTATGAATTCAATCAAGACATTTGTCTCGTTTCTTTTCGTCGCCGCTGTCTCATCTTTCCGGGGTGAGGCGGACAACCTGCGTAACCATCCGGTCGGTTTCGCCAATGTGACCGTCGAGGATTCATTCTGGCGTCCAAGGATGGTGAAACTCTCCGAGGTCACGGTGCCTTTCTGTCTCGACCAATGTACGAGGCAGACCCACAGGGTTGACAATTTCGCGATAGCGGCCGGGGTCAAGAAGGGACAGTTCGAAGGTCTGTTCTACGATGATTCGGATCTGTACAAGATGCTGGAGGGAGCGGCTTACTCTCTTCAGAACAATCCTGACAAGGCCCTGGAGTCCCAACTTGACAGCATCATAGCATTGATCGCCGGAGCTCAGGGAAAGGATGGCTACATCAACACTTTCTATACATTAAAGAAGCCGGGAGAGCGCTGGACGGATATGGACAAGCACGAGATGTACTGCGGCGGCCATCTGATCGAAGCCGGAATCGCCTATTACGGGGCGACAGGCAAACGTACCCTTCTGGATGTAGCCCAAAGATTCGCCGACTACCTCGTCAGCGTTTTCGGCCCGGGAAAGAGGGACTGGGTGCCGGGACACCCTGAGATTGAATTGGCCTTGATACGCCTTTACCGCGAGACCGGGAAAAAGGACTATCTTGACCTCGCCCATTTCCTTTTGGAGGAAAGAGGCAGGGGAAAGGCGGACTGGAAGGCTTATGACTACTACATCGACAGGATGCCGGTCTCGGAGCTGAGCAGAATCGGCGGTCACGCCGTCCGGGCTATGTACCTCTTCACGGGAATGGCTGACTACGCCGCTACTACCGGAGACACTTCCTACTACGCCGCGCTGGACCGCCTTTGGGACAATGTGGTCAACGCCAAGATGTACATCACGGGCGGAATCGGCTCGTCCCGCCGCAACGAAGGCTTCACGGAAGACTATGACCTGCCGAACAAGGAGGCATATTGCGAGACCTGCGCCTCCGTGGGAATGGTGATGTGGAACCAAAGAATGAATATGCTCAAAGGGGAGTCGAAATACATCGATGTCCTGGAGCGTTCTATGTACAACGGGGCTCTCGCCGGAATCTCCCTTTCAAGCGACAGATTCTTCTATGTCAATCCTTTGGCCTCGGATGGAGACCATCACCGGAAACCGTGGTACGGCACCGCTTGCTGCCCGAGCCAGATTTCCAGATTCCTACCGTCCATAGGCGGCTATGTCTATGCCGTCTCGGACAAGGCGCTTTGGGTCAATCTCTATGTCTCCGGCGGAGTCGAGACCGAAGTCGCCGGAGTGAGGACATCGGTGAGCCAGAAGACGGACTACCCGTGGAACGGAACCGTCTCGGTCACGGTGACTCCGGAAAGAAAGACACGGTTCGCCCTGAGGCTCCGCATACCTGGATGGTGCGACGACTGGAGCGTCTCCGTCAACGGCAGAGAAGCCCGCTTCACCAGCGACAGAGGCTATGCGGTGCTTGAAAGGACGTGGAAAAAGGGCGACAAGGTCACTTTGGAAATGAATATGCCGGTGAAGGTGGTCGCCGCAGACCCGAGGGTGAAGGCTGATGTCGGCAGAAGGGCAGTCCAGCGAGGACCTCTCGTTTACTGTGCCGAACAGGTCGATAACAAGGACTTTGATTCCGTCGTGATCTCTTCTGAGGACAAGTTCAGCTGCGGGTACGAGCCGCAGACTCTCGGGGGAGTCTGCGTGATAACCGCTTCCTATGCGGACCGCTCGGTCAGATTCGTCCCGTATTACGCCTGGGACAACCGCGAGCCGGGCAAGATGGAGGTCTGGGTCAGGTACGAGGACAAGGCGAGCCGCCCTGCCCCGCAGCCTTTGGCCTACGGTGAGTTGCCTTTGGGAAGCGTCAAGGCCGAGGGTTGGCTGAAAGAGATGCTGCTGAGGCAGAAGGAAGGTATGACATCGCGGATGGATGTCCTCTATCCTCAGGTTATGGGTGAGAGGAACGGCTGGCTCGGCGGAGACGGAGACCAGTGGGAGAGAGGCCCTTACTGGATCGACGGACTGCTTCCGTTGGCGTACATCCTCGACGACCAGGCGTTGAAGGACAAGGTCAAGCCGTGGGTTGAATGGGCGCTGGCAAGCCAGCGGGAGGATGGGTTCTTCGGCCCGGACAAGGACTATTCCTACGAGAAAGGGCTTCAGAGAACCAACGCCAAGGATTGGTGGCCGAGAATGGTAGTTCTGAAAGTCCTTCAGCAGTACTGGTCGGCGACCGGAGATGAGAGAGTCGTTGACTTTATGAAAAAATACTTCAGGTACCAGTTGGAGACCCTTCCCGTAACCCCTTTGGGCAACTGGACGTCCTGGGCGGAGTACAGGGCCTGCGACAATCTGAATATGGTGCTGTGGCTTTATGACATTGTGCGCGAGCCTTGGCTCCTGGACTTGGCGGATCTTATTCACCGCCAGGGGCGTGACTATGTGAATATGTTTCTTCAGACCAACGATCTCCGTCGTCTGAACACCATCCATTGCGTGAATCTGGCCCAGGGAATAAAGGAACCTGTCATCTATTGGCGTGTCGATCCGCAGGACAAGTACCTCGACGCCGTCCGCAAGGCTTTCTCGGACATCCGTCTGCACAACGGTTTTCCGAACGGGCTTTTCGGCGGAGACGAGGCTCTGCACGGCAACAATCCGACGCAGGGGTCGGAGCTGTGTGCGGCTGTGGAGCTGATGTATTCCCTTGAGGAGATGATAAAAGTGACCGGTAACCTGGAATATGTCGATCATCTGGAACGAGTGGCTTTCAACGCCCTTCCCGCACAGATCACCGATGACTTCACCGCCAGACAGTATTTCCAGCAAACCAATCAGGTTCAGGTGACAAGATGTCTTCATAATTTTGACATCAACCACGGGAACACAGACCTTGTGTTCGGACTCTTGACCGGGTATCCTTGCTGTACATCGAACTTACATCAGGGATGGCCTAAATTTACCCGTAATCTTTGGCTGTCGTCCTCTGACGGAGGTCTTGCCGCTTTGGCATATTCCCCGTCCTCCGTCAAGACGACTGTTTCCGGGGTTGATGTCACCATTATGGAGAAAACATATTACCCGATGGACGGGAGAATCGATTTTGAGGTGTCCGTCCCTTCCGGGAAAAAGGTGGCTTTCCCGCTGCGTCTCCGTATTCCTTCGTGGACTTCCGGTCCTTGTCTCAAGGTCAACGGCAGCCCTGTGTCTGTCGCTCCGGGCAGCGTGGCGCTCATCGAGAGGGAGTGGTCGGACGGAGACCGCGTCGAGCTTGACCTGCCGATGCCGGTGTCCTTGAGCGACTGGTACGAGAACTCTGTCGCCGTGGAGAGAGGACCGTTGGTCTATTCACTCAAGATGAAGGAGAAATGGGTGAGGCGCGAGACGGAGGAAGGATCCATCTATGGCAAGGACTACTGGGAGGTCTATCCCGAGTCTCCGTGGAACTACGGGCTGATCGATCCGGCCGGAAAGCCGTTGGCGGATTGTTTCGAGGTCACGGTTGACCCTAAGCTCCTTGAGAGTGACTGGTACTGGAATCCGGAGTCCGCTCCTGTGTCGATCAAGGCCACGGCGAAACGGATCCCGTCCTGGACCCTTTACAACGGAATGGCCGGGCCTCAGCCGTACAGCCGTATGATCTACGGCCCGGACACGAAGGATGTTCCGGTCGAGAGTGTCACCCTGATCCCTTACGGATGCACGACACTCAGAATAACCGAATTTCCGGTAATCAAAGAATAGTTAATAACCATCTTATTCAAACATTTATGAAACCAAAACAGTTTAGAGCCGGGATCCTGTCCCTGCTGGCGCTCTTTGTGATGACACTTGATGTGTCCGCCCAGAAGAGAACGGTTTCCGGACACGTCACAGACACCGAGGGCGCTCCTATGGTGGGTGTCGGAGTTCTGGTGAAGGGAGAAGGACGAGGTGTCATCTCCGGTCAGGACGGAAGCTGGTCGATTTCGGTGTCCCCTGAAAACATTCTTGAGTTCTCCCTTCTCGGGTTCGAGACTCAGGAAATCACTGTCGGCGACAGGACCGTCATCGATGTGAGGCTGGAACTCAAGGCCAACGAACTTGACGATGTCACCGTGGTGGCGTTCGCCAAACAGAAGAAGGAGAGCATCATCGCGTCTGTCTCCGCAATCAATCCAAAGGAACTAAAAGTCCCGTCAAGCAACCTGACGACCGCTTTGGCCGGCCGTGTCTCCGGAGTGATCTCCTATCAGGTCAGCGGTGAGCCGGGGCAGGACAACGCCCAGTTCTTCGTCCGCGGTATCTCCTCGTTCGGGGCTTCCGCCAAGAAGGATCCGCTTATCCTCATAGACAACATCGAGATGTCGTCTTCGGATCTGGCCCGTCTTACCACAGACGACATCGCCAGCTTCTCCGTGATGAAGGATGCGACCGCCGCGGCCCTCTACGGAGCGAGAGGGGCCAATGGTGTGATTCTGATCACCACCAAGAGCGGAATGGAGGGCAAGGCCAAACTGAATTTCCGTTATGAGACTTCGGTCAGCCAGCCGACGAGAGAGGTCGAGCTTGCCGATCCGGTGACCTATATGCTTCTTCACAACGAGGCTGTCAAGACCCGCAATCCGATCGCTCCGGCTCCATATTCACAGGAGAAGATCGCCAACACGAGGATGGCGGACCGCAACACCAATGTCTTCCCCGCCACTGACTGGTACGATATGCTTTTCAAGCCGGCCACGGTCAACCAGCGTTTCAACTTCAACCTGAGCGGCGGCGGCCAGATCTCGAATTACTACATTTCCGGGGCATATACCCGTGACAACGGTGTCCTGAGGTCTGACTCCAACAACAATTTCACGAACAACATCAATCTGAACAAGTATGTCCTGAGGGCGAACTTCAACGTCAATGTGACGAAAAGCACAAAGGTGACGATCCGTCTCCACGGGGCGTTCGATGACTATCAGGGTCCTTTGCAGGGCGGTAGCGAGCTTTATCAGATGGCTATGAACGCCAATCCGGTGGCCTTCCCGGCGTTTTTCAGCACCGATGACGGCATCCTGACCTCCCGCAAGCACACGATGTTCGGAACAAATGACGACAACACTTATGTCAACCCTTACGCTGAGATGGTGAAGGGCTTCAAGCAGTACTCGTCCTCCACGATGCTCGCCCAGGTCGAGGTCCGTCAGGATCTCAGCGATCTGCTGACCAAGGGTCTGTCCGCAAGGGTGCTGGTCAACACCGACAGGTACTCCTACTTCGACGTGCGCCGCGAGTCCAAGCCGTACTATTACTCTTTGGCGACCTACGACAGGGACAACGGATTCTACACGGTGCGCTCTGTCAACGAGGGAAGCAACGCCCTGTCCTACAAGGAGGGGGCGAAGGATGTGAACTCGTCCCTCTATATGGAGGCGGCGGTTGACTACGCCAGAAAATTCAAGGACAGGCACAATGTGACCGGACTCCTTGTCTATACGATGCAGCAGCGTCTCTACGGCAACGCCGGATCTCTTCAGAAGTCGCTGCCTTACAGGAATATGGGGCTGGCAGGCCGTTTCACCTACGACTACGACAGCCGCTACTTTATGGAGGCCAACTTCGGCTACAACGGTTCTGAGCGTTTCAACGCGAAGCATCGCTGGGGATTCTTCCCGTCCGCCGGTCTTGGCTACATTGTGTCCAACGAGAAGTACTGGGAGCCGTTCAAGAAAGTGGTCTCTTTGCTGAAATTGAAGGCGACCTACGGACTTGTGGGTAACGACGCCATCGGCAACGACCGTTTCTTCTACCTTTCCAACGTGGATCTCAACAGCACTCTCCACAACATCTCTTTCGGTACGACCATCAACACCACGAAGCCCGGGGTCTCCATCTCGCAGTATGCGAACCCTGAGATCACGTGGGAGATCTCCCGCAAGATGAATCTTGGCGTTGAGCTCGGTCTGTTCGACGATCTGAACGTGCAGGTGGATTATTTCACGGAGAACAGAAGTAATATTCTTATGCCGCGCGCCTATATTCCTTCGTCCGCCGGCTACGAGGCCACCATCAGCGCCAACATCGGCGAGGCGGTCGGTCACGGCTGCGAGGTCGCGGTTCAGTACAACCATTCCTTCGCCAACGGAATGTGGATTATGGGCAACGGTAACTTCACCTACGCCACGAGCGAGTACAAGTTCTATGAGGAGCCGGACTATTCGGACACCCCTTGGCTTTCCCACAAGGGACGTTCCCTCGGCCAGGTCTATGGCTATGTCGCCGAGCGTCTGTTCGTCGATGACGCCGAGGTCGCGAACTCTCCTCTTCAGAATTTCGGAGGAAACGTGCCGACCCAGGCCGGAGACATCAAGTACAAGGACATCAACAACGACGGCATCATAAGCGAGCTTGACAAGGTGGCCATCGGCTACCCTGTGACCCCGGAGATCATCTACGGATTCGGAGTCTCGCTTGGCTACAAGGGCTTTGACCTTTCCTGCTTCTTCCAGGGTTCGGGACGTTCGTCCTTCTGGATCGATCCTGCGAAGGTCGCTCCTTTCAAGGACGGCCAGCGCGCATTGATGAAGAGCATCGCCGACGATGTCTGGACGGAGGAGAACAGGAACATCCACGCCTTCTGGCCTCGTCTCTCCGAGGATCAGAACGCCAACAACAGTCAGGTCAGCACCTGGTTTATGCGCGACGGCTCGTTCCTACGGCTGAAGTCGGCGGAGTTCGGCTACACGCTTCCTGACAAGATCTCCAAAAAATGGGGGGGAAGTATGACACGAATATATTTGAGCGGAAGCAACCTTCTTACTTTCAGTAAGTTCAAGTTGTGGGACCCGGAGATGCAGGGCAATGGCCTCGGCTATCCTATCCAGCGTGTCTATAATGTCGGTGTCCACGTCACTTTCTAAAAAAACAGAGAACAATGAGAATGAATATTACACATAAGGCGAAAGCCGTTGCCGCCGCTGTCCTGGCATTGCTTTTCACCGCTTCCTGTGATTTCCTTGATGTGGTTCCGGACGACATCCCGACTCTGGACCACGCCTTCGAGGACAAGGCGCAGGCGGAGAAATACCTCTACACCTGCTACGGCTATCTGCCGGAGTATATGAGTCCGGCCAAGGATCCGGCCGTGATGGGTTCCGGTGAGTTCCTGTCCTACACGACCGGGAACGGTGCGATCAGCCTCTACAACCTGGCTCTCATCACTGGCGGACAGAATGTCAGCTCTCCGGTCTGCAACAATTGGGAGACCGACTCCTGGTACTATTCCCCGTACCAGGCCATCCGTGTCTGCAACACCTTCCTTGACAAAATCGACGAGCCATTCGATCTGGACAACATAACGAAGACCAGATGGGTGGCGGAGGTGAAATTCCTGAAGGCTTATTACAACTATTGCCTGATCAGGATGTACGGCCCTATTGTGATTCAGGACACCAACCACGATGTCAACGCCGATCCTGACGTTGTCAGGGAGTACCGCACGCCTTTCGACGAGTGCATTGACTATGTGGTCGGGCTTCTTGACGAGGCCACTCCTGATCTCCCGCTCAGGATCGAGAAAGAGACCGAGGAACTGGGCCGTGCCACACAGGCGATCGCCAAGGCTGTGAAGGCCAAGGTGTTGGTTATGGCCGCCTCGCCGTTGTTCAACGGCAATCCTCTCTATGCCAACATCACGGATGACAGAGGAACGCGTCTTTTCCCGGAGGCCGGCGAGAAGGTCGAGAAATGGAAACGGGCGGAGGCCGCTCTGAAGGATGCGATAGAGACGGCGGAGATGGCCGGAAACGACCTTTACACTCTCCGCACGCACGCATATTCATTGAACCCTGAGCTTGAGAAGCAGCTTGAGATCAGGTACAAGCTCTGGGACGCCTGGAACTCCGAGACCGTCTGGGGCTACACCAAGACAAGCACTTTCGCGTTGCAGTACAACTCGATGCCTCGTCTTACCGCCGACGCTTTGAAGAACTCCTATGTGAAGGGAGGGTCCCTCGCTCCTACGACGTTCGTTGCCGATCTCTTCTACACTGAGAACGGTGTCCCGATGTCTGAGGACAAGACTTTTGACTATGAGCATCGCTTCGATCTCCGCGCCGCCGACGAGTCGGAGAAATGGAAGGTCTCCACTTCCGTTGACGCGGCCACGGGCGAGCCTTTTGTCACAGCCAGGATGCACTTCAACAGAGAGCCTCGCTTCTACGCTTCGTTGGGATTCGACGCGGCTCTTTGGTGGGGTAACGGCAAGTATGACATCACCAAGTACGACGAGCTCTACAAGATTGCCGCCAAGTTCTCGCAGCTTCAGGGCCAGACGTGGGCCTCGCTGTATTCAGTGACAGGCTATTTCGCCAAGAAGCTGATCGCTCCGGAGACCACTTTCAACGCATCGAGCTTCTCCACCGAGCCTGCCCCTTTCCCTATAATCCGTATGTCCGACCTCTATCTTCTTTATGCCGAGGTGCTTAATGAGATCTATGGGCCGACAGACGAGGCCTTTGTCTATCTTGACGCCGTCCGCGCGAAGGCCGGACTGAAGGGAGCGAGGGAGTCCTGGAGAAACTACTCTACCCAGGCCGCCAAGGTCGAGACCAAGGATGGCCTGAGAAGCATCATCCAGAGAGAAAGGATGATAGAGCTTGCGATGGAGGGTCAGAATATGTGGGACATCCGCAGATGGCTCCGCGGCTCCGAGCTTTGGAACGGACAGACTATGGTCTGGAACGTCAATGAGAAGGCTCCGGCGGCCTACTATAACCAAGTGCCGGTGACCTCGGCCCACAAGAAATTCGCGCAGCGCGACTACCTCTGGCCTATCAGCCAAAGGCAGATGTCCATCAATCCGAAACTCAGGCAGAACTACGGTTGGTAAAATCTAATCACGATGAATATGAAAAGAATAATATTGCTCATTTTTTCCGCCTTCCTGGCATTTTCCTGCGCCGAGCAGTCGATAGGATCCATCCCGATGGATTCCGACGCTCCCGGACAGGTGACCGACGTGGTCGTGACCAATGTGCCTGGCGGAGCCGACATCTCCTATAAGATTCCTGATGACAATGACCTTCTTTATGTGAAGGCCACCTATGAGTTGGAGAACGGCACCCGATCGAGCGTGATGGTGTCGATGTACGAGGGTGTTCTGAAAGTAAGAGGTTTCGCCAAACCGATGGAACACAAGGTGATGATAACGACAGGCGACAGAAGCGGCAACGAGTCGGAGCCGGTCTCTGTCACGATCTCCCCGATGCGTTCCCCGATTTTCGACGTGCTGGAGTCCGTCAGGATGGAAGGCACTTTCGGAGGCGTGCGTCTTACCTGGAAGAACGAGACCAAGAGCGCTCTGGCCGTGACTCTGCTGAGAAAGGCAGGCGCTGACAAATGGGAGGAGGTGAACACCTACTACTCTGACTCCGGGGAAGGCAGGCAGGCTGCCCGAGGGATGGAGGCCGAGGAGGCTGAGTTCGCCGTGTTCATCAAGGATCGTTGGGAGAACGTTTCGGACACCGTGACGGCCACCCTGACACCGATCTTCGAGGAGCAGTTCCCGGTGGGTACCTACAAGAAGTACACTATGGCCGGGGACAGCGAGATCGCCTACGGATGGGATCTCGGCTTCGCTCTTGACGGCAACACGTCACAGGCCTACGGATGGTTCTCGAAGCCTTCTGTCGAGGGTGGTGTCTGGCCGGCCAGGTTCACCATCAGGATCGCTGGAGGAGCATTGGTCAGCCGTGTCAGGATCATCCAGCGCCATTCCGAGATGTGGGAGAACGGTAATCCTAAGAAATTCAATGTCTATGCCACCAACAACCCGTCTTCTGACGGCAGCAATGAAGGCTGGACGCTCCTGAAGACCTTCACTTCCGTCAAGCCTTCGGGCTACGATTCCGGCCAGTACTCGGATGAGGACATCTACATCGCCCAGAACGGCGAGGACTTCGAGTTTGATCCAGAGAAGGTGGCCAAGTACGAGTACTACCGATTCGAGTTCACCGAGAACTGGGGTGGCGACAACACCTTCATCAATCTGTACGAGATATTCTTTTACGGGAAATTATAGAAAGAATTGAATATGAACATCAGAATATTGCTTGCTTCGGCCGCCGCCGTCACACTTATGTCGGTGTCGTGTTCGAAAATGAATGATCTGCACAAGCCTTATCTTGAGAAAGGTGAGACGGTCTATGCGGCCAAGGTCGATTCCGTCAAGGCTTTTGTCGCGGTCAACAGCCAGGTGCTGGACATCTATGTGCCTGCCAACAGAATCAGCCGTGGGGTGGTCAGGTGGAATCTCGGACAGGACTCGGTTGAGTTCAGTGTTCCTGATCCGTCCAAGTCTCCGGTGCGGGTGGTCATCCCGGGTCTGGAGGAAGGAAACTACACCTACGACATCGTTTCCTACGATGCCTACGACAACAAGTCCCTCTCCTACGAGATCACAAGCAACGTGGTGTCCGAGGAGACGATGGAGGCGCACAAGAGTATGATGACCAAGTCGTTGTACTATTCTGAATATGACGCATGCCTGAAACGGCTCGGCGCTCTGTACCCGAAGGCCACGATCAGCAACGCCCAGAATTTCAACGGCAGCGCCTGGTTTATGTGGGAGTGCGACCCGCTTCCGGGAGCGAAGGTGGTGTTCCGCTATCTCAACAAGGACAACGTCTGGACGACCAGGGAGTTCGCCGGAGAGAACATCAAGAAGAAGGCGTGGGAGTCTTCCCTGAAGGATGCCCTCTGCGAGCCGAAGGATCAGGTCGTGTTCTACTATCACACTGTCTATGAGAACATCAATTTTGTCCACAAGGTGTCCCATAGAGTGGATCTTGGCGAGGAATATGCCGACCGCTGGTACGACTACGAGGTTGAGATCAAGTTCGACAGCTATTCCTATCCTGAGTCTTCGGACAATTGGTAATGGACAGGGGCGATGATGAGGGTAAGAATCAATCTGCTTTGCGTCTGTCTGCTGTCACTGTTCCTTTACGGCTGCGGCGGATCCTCTTCCGGACCGGAACCTGCTCCGGTTCCGGAAGGGGACTACATCAACCGTGAAGAGACGTTCGCTTCCCGGCAGGGATGGAAATTCCGCTGCAAGGTCCTGGCGGAAAGCCGTACCGTGGAGAAGTCCGGAGGACGGATCGCCTTTATGAAGAAAGTGGATGACCTGATGGAGCGCGCCAGCGCCTATTTCAGGGTCAAGGGCATAAATGACGCTCAAGGCAACAAGGTCTTGTTCTTTATGACCGAGTTCGACATATTCGACGGGCGCTCGTCCGAGCGGCTCAACGCCCCGATGCGGAGCAATGAGTCCTACGACCTGAAGATCGTGATGAACTCCTTCGCGTCGTCTTCCGACAGGTCAAGCGGCTTTGTCGGCGATCCGTGCCTGTCCATAGGCCTTGACAGGGAGGACATATTCTCCGATGAGTCCCTGATGGATCTGGTCTATTGCCTGGCCTTGTCGAGGGGAGTGGTCGGAGTGGATGAGACCGAGGTGAGGAACGGCGATGTCAACAATCCTGTGAACGGACAGGATTTCAAGGCGGTCTCCTGCATAATGAACGGCAAGTCCGTCAACGGAGTGTGGTCGGACTACGCTCTTTCCGTGATCAACGCCTCCGGCGACAAGCGTGTCGTCACGCACAAAGACTATCTTCCGGCCGGAATCCGCGCCCAGGTCCTGACCGACGAAGGACAGGTGGCCAAGGATGCGGAGCTGCGTTTCTATCCTGTCTATCCCGGAAGCGGGACGGTGGGTGACACGCCTTTGTTCTCCGGACCGTTGTCCGCCACGGGAAACTATGTCTTCGCATCTAATCCGTTCCTGCTTGACGAGGGACGCAAGGAAGTCTATAACTACCTTGTCGAGGTCGTCTATGAGAGGTACAAATTCTACTCCTGGATGCCGGTCTATGAGGTTGAGCGGGCCGGTGTCTCAAACCCCGGAACGGCTTACACCGTCAAGATCAGACTTCCGAAGATCGATGAGAACACCTATTATATTCCTGAAGGAGACTATGTTGACAGGAAAGTCGAGTTCGACAGGCTTCGAGGATGGAAGTTCCGCTGCAAGGTGTTTGTGGAGAGGCAGACAATGGAGGACTACGGTGGAAGGATGGCGATGCTGAGGAAGATGGATCAACTGATGAAGGACGCGAGCGCCTATTTCCAGGTCAAGGGAATCAATGACTCCGGCGGCAATCAGTTCCACTTCTATATGACCGAGATGCTCCGGTTCGAGGGCCGCTCTTCCACTCTGATGTACGACAAGTCCGGTGAGTCGGATCTGAGCTATGATGTCAGGGTTGTTGTCAATGCCCATTCGGCGGACAATGATGTCTCCGGCGGCTGGCTTCCTGCGCCTTATCTTTGCGTCGGACACGATTTCAGCGGTCTCTTCCAAGGCTTTGCGGTTGACGCTCTGGTCCACGAGTTCGGCCATTCCAGAGGAATGATCGACCTTTATGCCACGGAAGTCAAGGAAGCGTCGGGCAATCCGATCACAGGAGAGACCTACAAGGCTCAGAAGGGGATAATGAACTATCCCTACGGTGAGACGAGATGGACTGGCTACTCGCTGATGATGATCAACGCGTCCGCTGACAAGAGGATCTGTGTCAAGCACCACACTTTCCTCTCTCCGGATTTCAATGTCAGGATTCTGAGGAAGGACGGCTCTCCGGCGGCCGGCGCGAAATTGAGGTTCTATCCTGTTGAGGGCTACAGCTATAAGGTGACTCCGGCCGCCTTGTACGAAGGCGAGACCTCGGCCCAGGGGGTGTTCTCGTTCGGGACCAACCCTTTCGTCAAACAGGGGCAGAGCGACAGAGGCAACAACATATTCAACTATTACGTCGAGATTGAATATGCCGGGGCCAAGACCTACCGTTGGATGCCTATTCAGGACGCCGAACTTGAATATGGCACCACCGGCGGCGACACACTGGTGTTCCGTCTGGATTGATAGGCAGGCATTTGCGTCCGTACGAGGCTGCGGGCGGGAAACGTCTTCTGATCGGGGCGGGGAAAGAGAGTTTCTTTCTTCTCCCCGATTTTCTTTGCCACAAGCCCAAGATTTCACTATCTTTGTGCTTTAGTCCGCGAAAGGAATATGTTTTCAAAGGAACTTAAGGAAGAATGCGGGGTTTTCGGTGTCTGGGGAGTTCCCCACGCCGCCGAGGTGACCTACTACGGTCTCCACTCGCTTCAGCATCGCGGCCAGGAAGGCTGCGGAATCGTTTCGGTCAACGACAATGGAGAACTTCACCGGGTCAAGGGACTCGGCCTCGTGACCGAGGTCTTCAACACAGAGAACCTCGGTTCTCTGCACGGCGATATGGCGGTCGGCCACGTTCGCTACTCCACACACGGCGGGGGCGGCATCGAGAATGTCCAGCCTTTCCTCTTCAGGCACAACAGCGGGGATTTCGCACTTGTCCACAACGGCAATGTGGTGAATTCCGCCCAGTTGAGGAAGTACCTGGAGGACAGGGGAAGCCTTTTCCAATCTACGTCCGACAGCGAGATCCTGGCCCATCTGATCAAGAAGGAGCCGGTCGAGCGCAACAGCCCGAGAATATACCCTATAATGGAGGCTCTGAATATGATCGAAGGGGCTTTCGCATTTTTGGTGATGACCAACCACAGGATCTATGCGATGCGCGACAAGTACGGCCTGAGGCCTCTGTCCATCGGAAGGATCGGTGACGGCTACGTCGTCAGCAGCGAGACCTGCGCGTTCAGCGTGGTGGGGGCGGAGTTCGTCCGCGACATCGAACCCGGAGAGGTCGTGACAATCGACGGCCACGGCATCCGCAGCCGGAAATATTCAGACTACCAGCGTCACGCTATGTGCGCTATGGAATATATCTACTTCTCCCGTCCGGACAGTGACATCGAGGGACGTAACGTGCATTCCTTCAGGAAGGAAAGCGGTAAGATCCTTTACCGTGAGTCGCACGTGGACGCTGACATCGTGGTGGGTGTTCCTGACTCCAGCCTCAGCGCCGCGTCGGGCTACGCCGAGGCGAGCGGGCTCCCGAGCGAGATGGGTCTCATCAAGAACCGCTACATCGGCAGGACGTTCATCCAGCCGTCTCAGGAGATGAGGGAGAAGGGCGTGAAGATGAAGCTGTCTCCGGTGCGGACCATCGTGAAGGGCAAGAGGATCATCCTTGTGGATGACTCGATCGTCCGCGGCACCACTTCCCTCCGCATCGTGCGTATGCTGCGCGAGGCCGGGGCGAAGGAGGTTCATATGAGGATCGCCAGTCCGATGATCAAGAATCCGTGCTTCTACGGAGTGGATATGGCCACCCACAAGGAACTTCTGTGTCATTCCAGGACTTTAGAGCAGGCCTGCAAGGCGATTGAGGCCGATTCCTTGGCCTTCCTTTCCGAGGAGGGGCTTTTCGAGGCCGGACACCGCAGCGACCTCTGTCTCGCCTGCTTCAACGGCGACTACCCGACCGCCCTCTATTCCAGCATCGAGGAAGTCAATGACGAGCACAAGTTCTAAAGAAACGTAAATTAGAGTGGGTTGGCAATAACCTACGAACGTGAGATAATTTTTTTTACAGCAAGTAATTGCCTGCTTGCGAGAGATAAGTTTATGGCAGTAGATTACGAGAAGGCGGGCGTGAGCCTGGAGGCGGGCTACGATGTGGTCCGCAGGATCAAGAAGCACGTGGCGTCCACCGACAGAGTCGGCGTGATGGGAAACATCGGATCGTTCGGAGGAATGTTCGATCTTTCCAAGCTGAACATCAAGGAACCAATCCTGGTCAGCGGAACCGACGGAGTCGGCACAAAACTGAAGATAGCGTTCGCGATGGACAAGCACGACACCATCGGAATAGACGCTGTCGCGATGTGCGTGAACGATGTCCTGGCCCAGGGCGCCGAACCGCTTGTTTTCCTTGACTATGTCGCCCAGGGCAAGACCCGTCCTGAGGTTGTCGAGGCGATTGTTGCCGGAGTGGCCGAAGGCTGCCGTCAGGCAGGCTGCGCGCTTGTCGGAGGCGAGACGGCCGAGATGCCGGGAATGTACGCCGACGGTGAATATGACATCGCGGGTTACACCACCGGTGTCGTGGAGAAGTCCAAACTCATCGACGGCACGAAAGTGAAGGCCGGGGATGTCCTCGTGGGAATAGCCTCCACCGGCGTCCACAGCAACGGATTCAGCCTTGTCCGCAAGATCTTCTCCGACAACAATCTGGACCTTCACAAGGCCTACCCTGAGCTGGAGTCCGACCAGCCTCTCGGACTGGTGGCGCTGACTCCTACCAGGATCTATGTCAAGCAGGTTTTAGACGTGATCCGCAACTGCGACGTACACGGAGTGGCCCACATCACCGGAGGCGGTTTCGACGAGAACATTCCGAGAATCCTCCGCGAAGGCCAGGGCATCGAGGTGAATGAAGGCTCCTGGACGATCCTACCGATCTTCCGCTTCCTTGAGAAGTACGGCAACATCCCGCACAGGGAGATGTTCAACATATTCAATATGGGTGTCGGAATGGTTCTCGCCCTTGACGAGTCCGAGGTCTCCAAGGCGATCGACATCCTGGCCTCCCACGGCGACAAGGCAACTGTCATCGGCCGCGTGACCGACAAACCGGGTGTGGACATCCATCTGCTGTAGAGTGTGTTACAGGGCTTCCGCCACGAGTGGTGGAAGCCTGTTTTTGTTTGGAATAATCTTAACGTATATAAAATGAGAGCTTTAATCAGCGTGAGTGACAAGACGGGCGTAGTGGAGTTCGCCCGTGAGCTTGTGGCCCTCGGATGGGAGATCCTTTCCACCAGCGGCACAATGAAGATGTTGAAAGAGGCAGGTCTGCCTGTGACAAGTGTGAGCGATGTCACGGGATTCCCTGAGATCTGCGACGGGCGTGTCAAGACCCTGCATCCTAAGATCCACGGAGCCCTTCTGGCCCGCAGGGACATCCCTGACCATCTGAAGCAGCTGGAGGACAACGGAATAGAGAAGATCGACCTTGTCTGCGTCAACCTCTACCCTTTCCGCGAGACCATCGCCAAGCCTGACGTCACGATGGAGGATGCCGTCGAGCACATCGACATCGGCGGCCCGTCAATGCTCCGCAGCGCCGCCAAGAACTGGGCTTCCGTCACGGTTGTGGTCAACCCTGAGGACTATGCCACCGTCATCTCCGAGATAAAGGCCACCGGCGACACGACCCCAGAGACCCGTCTCAAACTGTCCGCCAAGGCCTACACCCACACTGCTGAGTACGACAGCGCCATCGCCACCTATATGCGCGCCCAGGCCGGTCTTCCGGAGAAGCTCTTCCTTGAATATGACATCTGCCAGGAACTCCGCTACGGTGAGAACCCTCACCAGCAGGCCAAGTTCTTCAAGACTCTCAAACCGGTCCCTTACTCACTGGCGACAGCCGAGCAACTGAACGGCAAGGAGTTGTCCTACAATAACATCCAGGACGCCAACGCCGCCCTCAACATCGTCCGCGAGTTCAGCGAACCTTTCGCCGTGGGTCTCAAGCACATGAACCCTTGCGGAGCCGGTCTCGGAACAGATGTGGTAGATGCCTGGAAGAAAGTCTATGAAGGGGACAAGACCTCCATATTCGGAGGCATCGTCGCTTTCAACCGCGAGGTCAATCTGGAGGTCGCCAGGCTCCTCAAGCCGATCTTCCTTGAGATCGTGATGGCTCCGTCCTTCGCCCCTGACGCCCTTGAGCTTCTGCGCACAAAGAAGAACCTCAGAGTGCTGAAAGTGAATATGGAAGGCTCTGTCAAGGAGCAGATGCAGTGCGTCAGCGTCAACGGAGGACTTCTGGTTCAGAACCAGGATCTCTCGATCGTTCCGGTGACCGCGGAGCAGACCGTGACCGAGACCAAGCCTACCGCGGAGCAGATTGTTGATCTGAACTTCACCTGGAGGATCGTCAAGCACGTCAAGTCCAACGCCATCACAGTCGGCAAGGCCGGTATGATCTACGGTGTCGGCGCCGGTCAGATGAACCGTGTCGGCTCAGCCGAGCTGGCTCTGAAGCAGGCCGCGGCCACTTTGGCCGAGGAGGAGACCGCGAGGACAGGCGTTGCCGTTGATCCTAAGGAGGCCGCCCGCAAGGCCGGTCTCGTACTGGCTTCCGACGCGTTCTTCCCGTTCGATGACTGCGTGACACTTGCCGCCGAGTACGGCGTGAAGGCCATTGTCCAGCCGGGCGGATCTGTCCGTGACGAGGACTCCATCAAAAAGTGCAACGAACTCGGCATCGCTATGGTCTTCACCGGCGAGCGTCATTTCAAACATTAGGATTTTTTATGAGAGTAGTTCATTTCGAATCACATAACAAGAGTGACGGCAAGACCATAATGCTGGACACTCTTCTGTCCAAGAACGTGCTTGTTGTCGGTGGAGGCGGACGCGAGCACGCCATCGTGGACGCATTGAGCAGGTCTCAAAGTGTCGGCAAGATTTTCTGCGCCCCTGGCAACGCCGGAATTGCCGCCCAGGCCGAGTGCGTGCCTCTCAAGGAGACTCAGATCCCTGAACTTGTGGAGTTTGCGAAGGAACACGGCATTGATCTGACCGTTGTCGGTCCGGAGGTTCCGCTCTCAGCCGGGATCGCTGACGCTTTCGAGAAGGCCGGATTGAGAATATTCGGCCCTTCCGCCGCGGCCGCCCGCATCGAGTCCAGCAAGGATTTCGCGAAAAGGCTGATGGAAAAGTACGGTATCCCGACAGCTGCCTTCAAGACCTTCGACAACTACGACGAGGCAATTGAATATATCAGCCGTCGCACCTTCCCGATTGTTCTGAAATATGACGGACTTGCCGCCGGTAAGGGTGTCGTCATCCCGGAGACATTCTCCGACGCCCAGGCGGCGCTGAAGGATATGCTGCTGGAAGACAAGTTCGGCAAGGGAAAGGTCGTGGTCGAGGAATATCTCACCGGTCCTGAGTTCTCGTTTATGTGTCTCGTGAACGGTGAGGAGGTCTTCCCTCTGGCCGTCGCTCAGGATCACAAGAGAGCGTTCGAGGGCGACAAGGGACCCAACACGGGAGGTATGGGAGCATATTCACCAGTCCTGGTCATCACCGCCGAGGATGAGGAATATGCCCTTGAAAGCATTATGAAGCCGACCGCCGCCGCGATGGTCGCCGAGGGTTGCCCGTTCAAGGGTGTGCTTTACGGCGGTCTGATGAAGACCCCGTCCGGGATCAAGGTCATCGAGTTCAACTGCCGTTTCGGTGA
The DNA here is from genome assembly GCA_964479325.1 of uncultured Muribaculaceae bacterium. Lineage (GTDB taxonomy): Bacteria > Bacteroidota > Bacteroidia > Bacteroidales > UBA932 > Cryptobacteroides. The sequence goes on along the minus strand of CAYZKZ010000012.1, from coordinate 15,011 downwards.
TCCTGAGACAGAGGTTGTCCTGCCTCGTCTGGAATCCGACATATTCGAGATTTTTTGTGCCATCGCCGATGGAGGCAGGCTTGTGAACGCTCCCGAAGGGACTGATTCCGCCGAGGGTGTGAGGATTCCTTCGTCTCGGCTTATGCCTGAGATCAAGTGGGCGGCCGAACCGACTCTTGGTTTCGTGATGGCTTCAAAGGGCTATCCTGGATCTTATGAGAAAGGTTTCGCGATCACTGGCCTCGACGAGGCCTTGGCCGATCCTTCCGTCAAGATCTACCAGATGGGCACGAAAGAGGTTGTCGATCCTCAGTCCGGAGAAAAGTCTCTCGTGACTTCCGGTGGCCGTGTGCTGATGGTCGTCGCTTCCGGGGAGTCTCTCCGCTCGGCCCGTGACAAGGCTCTCGCCGCCGTCCGCAAGATCCACTGCGCCAATCTCTTCTACCGCTCCGACATCGGCCATCTGGTCCTGTAGCCGCCCCGGTCGCTTTGGGCGTGGTGTCGCTTCGACGAGCTCAGCGACCGACGTATTTTGATCGGCCACCAAACCTATCATCGGTCACTGATACTGTGGTCGCTGAGCCTGTCGAAGCGCCAACCCTATCCGGTTATCAACCCTATCTCCGGTCGCTGTGGTTCGACAAGCTCACCAACCAGTCGAAGCGCCGTCAACAGTAAAACAAAAACACAACAATATGATAATAAGCGGAAAAGACCTTGCGGCCAGGTTAAAGGCCCGAATGGCGGAGCAGGTCGCCACATTCCCTGCGAAATACGGCCGTGTGCCGCATCTGGTGGTAATCCTGGTCGGAGACGATCCCGGCAGCCAGACCTACGTGAAGAACAAGGCGAAAGCCTGTGACGTGGTCGGAATCAGGAACACGACCGTCCGGATGCCCGCCGACACCCCGGAACAGGAACTCCTTGACAAGATCGCCGAACTCAACGCCGACGACACCGTCGATGGCATCCTTGTCCAGCTTCCTTTGCCGAAGCAGATCAGCGAGCCGAAAGTCATCGAGGCTATAGCCCAGTCAAAGGATGTTGATGGCTTCCATCCGCTCAACACCGCCGCTCTCTGGCAGAAGAGGCCTAACGCCTCTTGCGTCGTTCCTTGCACTCCGATGGGCATAATCAGGCTTCTTGAGGACGCGGACTATGAGATCGCCGGCAAGAACGCCGTCGTGATCGGCCGCAGCCAGATTGTAGGACTCCCGATCTCGAAGCTCCTTCTTGACAGGAACGCCACAGTCACCATCTGCCACTCCCGGACCAAGAATCTCGCCGAGATCACCCGTCAGGCCGACATCCTTGTGGTAGCCATAGGCCGCGCCAAGTTCGTCACCGGCGATATGGTCAAGGACGGAGCCGCCGTGATTGACGTCGGAATGGACCGTGACGAGAACGGCAACCTCTGCGGCGACGTGGACTTCGCCTCCGTCGAGCCAAAGGCCTCCGTCATCACCCCCGTCCCCGGCGGCGTAGGCCCGATGACCATCTGCTGCCTGATGGAGAACACCATCCAGTGCTTCCTGAACAAGATGGCGACAAAGTAATCGCCTGTTCTTCGGGAATGGGATTCTCTATCTTAAGAGACTTATCCTAAGTATGCTTGAAAGATAGAGTGATTAGTATTTGTCAAAAGAGGTTTCCCGGTAACCCGGCCGAAACGGCGAAGAAAAAATCAAATGGCAAATTTTGGTAACGTGCAAAATTTGCCATTTGCCTTTTTTCTGAGCCGCCCAGTGCGGAATCATCTCCGCTTATCCAGTCCTATGACATATTCAATCAGAAAATCCAGCGCAAGAGATATCCCCTCGTAGTTTATCCGATCGGAAGTGTCAGATGATGTGTGAATCGCGGGATCCTCTCCGGTGCTGAAGTAACTGACTGGTATGCCTTTCATTGCAAAATCGTAATGATCGCTTGCCGCGTCTTGGCCTTCTGTAAGGAACAACTTCGTACATTCCCGGTTCGAAAGATTGATTTTAGTGCTGTTAATCTGCTTATAATAAAGCCTCTGATTTTCCATACGACCGAGCATATCAAGATTGATCATCTCGGTTACGGCATTCTCTCCCAAAGGCATTCTTGACGTGAAGTACATCGATCCAAGACGCCCTTTCTCTTCTCCGCCAAAAGCCACGAAAAGGATGTTGTGAGAGGTCTCTGTCTGGCATAAACGCCTTGCCAGCGCCATCATAAGCGTCACGCCGGAGGCATTGTCGTTGGCTCCTCTCCTGAATTCGCCGCTTCCCGGATCTGGAGAGATGGTGTCATAATGAGCTCCGACTATGATATATTCATCGTTCGAGCCACGTTTTAGCCCTATTATATTCGCCGACTTGATCCGTTTCTCGTGGTGACGCGAAGTCAGCTGGATTAGATGTGAAGGTGGGGCGACGTACACGTTCGTCGTCAACGTGTCAACGACCGTTTGAGGCAGGAATCTGGCAAGAGCGTCGTGGCTGAGGGTAAGCACCGGAATCTTGTAAGGCTCGTGGTTCCGGCCTCCTTTTGACACTCCGCTGCCGAGTCCCTTTCCGGCTGGATGGACATAAATGACAGCCAGAGCTCCGGCCCGCTCCATCTCGTGTATTGTCGGAGTTCTGCCTACACGGCCTCTTGACAGGCACACGACCGCTTTCCCGAGCATAATGCTCCTTGAGGCGTCCGGCAAGGAGTCAAGAACCACGACATATTCGGCTGACAGTGAATCATTGGCGCTTCGTCCACGCACTACAAAATCATCACCGGATGCGAAATTTATGACTGTGCCGTCAGCGACTAACCTCAATGATCCATCTCCCCAGATTTGCTCGACGATGTCAAAGTATTGCTCCTCGTATTCCATCCCAATGGAGGTGAACTGACGTGCGATGTATTCTCTGACTTTAAGGTCTCCAGCCGACCCCGGATAGCGGTTACCGACCGAATCCGCCAGAAAAGTCAAGTCGCGTCGCAGCTCTTCGACCTGCCCCAGGCATTGAAACGCCGAGATCAGGAATATTATAGCAATAAAGAGTTGTCTCTTGTAATTAATCATCAGCAAATATTATAAATAATGATTTAATTATCAAAAAAATATAGTATATTGCGAACGAAAAACAATAACCATATTATTATGAGATCATCTACTTTTTAAATTAATCAAGATGGCTGCTCGGGCTGTGGTGCATGCGTTAAGGTGGCTCCAAATCAGATAGCAATAAGCAATAAAGGAGTGGCTATGTTTATAAAAACCAACTCTGATACTGCTAATTTTGGTAGCGAGGAAGCGGCAAAAGTTTTTGAAGCTGCTGATACGTGTCCTTCTAGTTGTATAGAGGAAGTTGGCTGACAACCCTGTGGACCATCTGCTGCCTGATGGAGAACACCATCCAGTGCTTCCTGAACAAAGTCACCAAAGAGGCATAATCGTTGCCCGCATCCTGGCCTGACCCTAAGGACTGACGAATATTATGAAGAAATCACTGATCGTGACGGCCGTGGTGTGCTGCGCTTTCGGATGGTCGTGCGGCAATTCGGCGCAGGATCTTTCTGACAGGCTGAACGCAGAGGCGGCGAAAGAATATCTTGTTCCTATCCGTCCTGCGTCGGAAGGACGGAATCCTTGCTGGAACGAGTTCTGCAAGAAATTCACTTATGCTCCGGCTTTTGACGTGAAGGCGCTGGACGGGGCTGAATCCTACAGATTCGTTGTCAAGGAGAAAGACGGTGAAGGAGAGTGGGCGTTCACATCCGGGAATCCGCTCGCGGACCTGTCTCCAGTCTGGGCTTCAATCCCGCCGTCCAAGGTGGATTTGGCCGTGATCGCGTTGGACGGTAAGGGCAATGCCCTTGACACCGTCTATAGGCGGTCTTTCCTCCGGGACTTCCCGTTTGAAGGACCGTACAACACGAACGTGCGTCCTTACAAGGAGGCGGCGTTGCTCGCGGCTCTTTATATTCATAAGACTCCCGGGGTTCAGAAATTCAAGGAGACATCTGTCCCCGATCTGGATCTTTATTCCCATTTCACCTACGCCAACAAGGTGATAGGAGGCCTTGTCAGCGTGGAGTCCAAAATCGCCAGGTATGTGCCGGATCTCAGGGACGAGGCTCTCTTGATCGCCCGCAATGCGGCTCAGTTCCTTATCGATCAGAGCAGGCCGGAAGGCGACCGCCTTGAGTTTTTCCCTCCTACCTATTACGGCGACCGCGTGGCTTCCAGGAAAGACTGGAACGTGGGCAGGACGATGACGATGGATGCCTGCTATTCGGGCAACGCGTTCCTTGATCTTTTCGATGTCACCGGAGACTCGCTCTACTACGACAGGGCGTTGAAGATAGCCGACACGTTCGTGAATATTCAGAACTCCGACGGCTCTTTCCCGATCAAGGTGTTCTTCGAGACGGGAGAACCTGTCAACGAGGCCAAGGCTATGCTGCATCCAGTTCTTAATTACGTCCGCCGATTGGAACGTGAGTACGGTGTCACAAAATATTCCGGGATGAGCGACAAGGCGGCGGAATGGATGAGGCAGGTCGCTCTTGAGACGTTTGACCTGACCGGACAGTTCGAGGATGTCACGGTGGAGGGACTCAAGCCCTATCAGAATCTGACCAACTGCACGGCCGCCCCGTATGCGTCGTACATTCTGCGAGGTCAGCCTTCGGCCTCGGACATTGAGGACGCCCGTGACCTGATACGCCTGTGCGAGGATCAGTTCGTTCATTGGAACGCCCTCCCCAACAAGGATGGTGTGCGGCCGATGGCCTCTCCTTGCGTGTTCGAGCAGCATCGCTATCAGGTCCCGGTGGACAACAGTTCGTGCAATGTCGCCAACGCCTATCTCGATCTGTATGAGGTCACCGGCGACAGGCTGGCTTTTGCGAAGGCAAAGGCTCTGATTGACAATCTTACTGTGGTGCAGGACATAACCAACGGAATGGTTCCGACGACGTTCGATCTCCGCAGCCCTGAGCGCAACAAGAAGCGCTCGTATTGGATCAACTGTACCAACGCTTCGGTGACGATCCTGTTGCGTATGTCCGAGCTGACAGGCGAATAGAAAGAGTGAAAAAAATCACCCCGCCGGATGACAATCTGTAGTCCGGCGGGGTGATTTTATAGATGCCGTTGTCAGGCGTTCTCCTTTTCCTTAGGAAGGAGAAGGTTGAGGAGAACCGCAAGCACGAACACTACCGCGACGCAGTTCTCGGCGAAGACGGTCTTGATGATGTCGGGGAATATGTTGAACATCTGTGAGGCCGAGGTGAATCCGAGACCGATGCTCAGGGAAAGGCTGGCGATGATCATATTGCGGTTGCCGAAACCACATTTGGCCATCATCCCGAATCCTGCGAAGAGGATGCTTCCGAACATCATTATCGTGCATCCGCCAAGCACTGCCTGAGGAATTGTGGTGAGTGTGAGGCCGATGGCCGGGAACACACCTCCGATGATCATAATCGCCGCTCCTGAGGCGATCGCGAAACGGTTGACGACTCCGCTCATAGTGGCCAGACCGACGTTCTGGCTGAATGAGGTGATAGGAGTACATCCGAACACACCGGCGAGAGAGCTGACGAAACCGTCGCAGGCGATGCTGCCGCCAAGCTCGCGGTTGGTAGGCTGACGCTTGAGCGCTCCGGCGCAGAGGGCGCTGGTGTCACCGATGGTCTCGGTGGCGCTCACCATATAGATGGCGATGATGGAAAGGATCGCTCCGGCGTTGAACTCAGGCCTGAAAGGCAGAAATTTCGGAAGGGATATGAATCCGGCTCCGTTCAGGGCGCTGAAATCCACCACTCCCATAAAGAGGGAAAGAACGTAACCCACGATAAGGCCGATCAGAACGGACAGCGAGCGGAGGAAGCCCTTGCCGAAGACCTGGCAGAGAAGGCAGGTGAGCAGGGTCACCGAACCGATGATCCAGTTGTGTGCGGCTCCGAAGTCGGCCGCGCCCTGACCACCGGCGAAGCTGTTGGCGCCGATAGGCAACAGAGAGAAACCGATCGCTGTAACCACTGTGGCGGCTACGATCGGCGGCACGAGTTTGATCCAGTACTTCACAAACAGACCGAGCAGACCCTCGACCAGACCACCGACAATGACGGCACCCATAAGGGTTCCCATACCCATAGTCGAACCGATGAAGATGGAAAGCGAGAGGAAGGTGAAGCTGATACCCATCACGATAGGCAGTCTTGAGCCTATCTTCCAGACAGGATAGAGCTGTACGAGCGTGCCGATTCCCGCTATGATCATACAGTTCTGGATGAGCGCGCCCTGGAGGGCGGAGTCAACGCCGACGACACCGGCGAGGATGATGATTGGGGTGATGTTGCTCACGAACATCGCAAGCACGTGCTGGAGGCCGAATGGAACGGCCTGGGCTACCGGAACCCGTCCGTCAAGTTCGTAGATACTGGACATAAATTAAATGTGTTTGAAATGAATGGTCTGGTTCTCGTAGTCCATATCCTCGATGATGGCTATGGATTCAAGGTGATACCCCGCGGAGCGGAGAAGCTCGCCGCCTTTCTGCTGGCCTTTCTCGATCGCCACACCGAGTCCGACGACTTCGGCTCCGGCCTGCTTCACGATGTCTGTGAGCGCCAGCATAGCCTGTCCGTCTGCCAGGAAATCATCCACGATGAGGACTTTCTCTCCTGCCTGGAGATAAGGCCGTGACACGAAGACATTGTTCATCTTCTTGTGGGTGAACGAGTAGGCTTGTGAGACATATTTGTCGTCGGTGCTGTTGGCGGTCTCGCTCTTCTTGGCGAAGACCACCGGCACATCGTACAGATCCGCGAGAAGCGTGGCGATGGCGATGCCGCTGGCCTCTATCGTGAGAATCTTTGTCACGGTCTTGCCGCGGAAACGGCGCTTGAACTCGTAGGCCACCTGCCTCATAATGTCGATGTCGATCTGATGGTTGAGGAAGTTGTCAACCTTCAGGATGTTGCCTTCCTTGATCACTCCGTCGGAAATGATCTTTTCTTCAAGAAAATTCATCTTTTAAGAATATTTGTTAGTTGTGGGAATCGGTTCTCTGAATCCTGAACATCCGCAAGGTCAAGGCCGCTGAAGCGAAGGCGGTGTCTCTGTGAGTGAGTCCCGTCGGATAAGAAGATGTTGCTTGAGATTCCTTTCATTGTCTTAAGCCGCCAAATTTACGGAAAAAATTTGAATATCCGGAAATTTTCCCTCCCTACATCATAATTAAAAATTCAAAACAACTTCTTATCTTTGTCGGCACAGACTGCATTTATGAGTAAGAACACCATCCATTCCATCGCCGAACAGACAGGCTATTCTGTCTCCACCGTGTCAAGGGTGCTTTCCGGCAAAGCCGCCAGATCCAGAATAAGCCAGAAGGCCATCGAGATAATCCAGGCCGAGGCCAAGAGGGTGAACTATACTCCAAACCTGCTCGCCCAGGGACTCCGTACAAGCCGGACCTACACGATCGGGCTGACCGTTCCGGGGATTGACAACCCATTCTTCGCCACGCTCGCCAGCACGGTGATTGAGAATCTCAAACTCGCCGGCTACCACACTCTGTTGGCGGACTCACTTGAGAATCAGAAGGATTTCGAGAGTTCTCTGGTGATGTTCCGGTCTCGGAGCGTTGACGGAATCATCGCCGTGCCGGTCGGCAACCAGTCCGGCCTGACGGACGAGATCGCAAGCCACATCCCCACGGTCCTGATCGACCGCTACTACGAAGGGACCTCGCTCCCTTACATCTGCACGGACAACTATGCCGGCGGCTATATGGCCACGGAGTACCTCATCAACCGCGGCTGCCGCAGAATCCTCTCGATCCAGGGCGTGGAAGACTCGACCCCGTCAAGGGAACGCATCAGAGGCTTCAAGGACGCGATCGCCGCCCACGGCGACAAGGACATTGAATATGCCGTCGCAGGTGACGCGTTCTCCGTCGAGAACGGCTACGACCAGGTCAAAAGAATATTCAGCGAGAGCGTCAGGTACGACGCCGTGTTCGCATATTCATCAACCATTCTTCTTGGAGCGATCCGCGCCTTCCGCGAGTTGGGGATAAGGATTCCGGAGCAGGTCGGCATAATCTCGTTCGACAACAACGGGTTCCTCGATTTCCTTGATCCCGCCGTGACCCGCATTGAGCAGCCGCTTTCCGACATTGGCCGCCTTGCCTCCGATGTCCTGATCCGGATGATAGAAAGCCGGGGAACAGACACCGCTCCTGTACAGCGTCTGATTTCCCCGACTTTGATTGTTCGAGACAGCTGTTAGGCTGTTACTTGACGTAGATTCCAGTCACGCACGAAGAGTCCGAATCTCCGTTCCTGATAGCTCCGGCGACTCCGTTTCTCCAGATGACGGCCTGTCCGCCGATGAATCCGGAGACATACACATTCCCGTCCTTGACAACCACATCCCAGGCCTGGGATGTCTTCTTGATGCTTGTGAGCAGCTGAGCCTCGCCGTCAACCCAAAGGGTGGCCACGGCGCATTCGCCATCCTCGTAGGTCACTGTGGAGAACCCGGCGACATAGACGTGGCCATCGGCCACTGTGACCGAGTAGGCGTAAGACCTGCTTTCGTCAAGGAATTTGCCCTGCTCGTCATTCTTCCAGATTATCGCCGACCTGTCATCCCCGTGGCTTCCGTAGCCTACCATATACACGTCGTTTCCCGAGACGCAGACTCCTTCGACGAAAGAGGTCTTGGACGGACTGTCCAATATCTTGGTCGAGAATGTCTCGGCTCCGTCAGAGCTGATCCACATAGTCGCCACCGTGTAGCCTTCCGAATCCGTGGAGTTACCGCCGACATAGACCTTGTCCCCGTCCGCATAGACTGCATAAGCCTCCGAGTAACCGGTGTTTCTGAGTTCCTTCAACTCCCCGTTTTTCCAGATGACCGCGGCGTCTTTCTTAAAGGTTGTCGTGGCGCTTTTGCTTACGCGGTAATGACCGGCCGCATAGACATCGCTTCCGGCCGCAAAGAGCGAGAAGACATCTCCGTCGATAGGCTGCGTAGAGTCCATCATATATTGTATCTGACCATTTTTCCAGATTGCCGGGATGTAGTATCCGTCCGCGTTGGTCGCTGTTCCTCCGATATAGACATCCTCTCCGACCAAGGTGATGTCGTACGCTTTCGTGGCCTGGTTCGCATCCGTGCTGAGGTCTGTGGCGCTGTAGTCACCAAGTTTCCAAGAGAAAGCGTTAGCAAGTTTGTCATCGTAGCCTGTCGCATAGATCACCGCCTCTTTTATCACCGTCACCTCGCAGGAAGCGGACTTGTCGCCTATCGCCGCGGTGATTGCGGTTGTTCCCTCGGCGACGGCTGTGACAACTCCTGACGCGTCAACAGTGGCCACGGAGACATCCTCTGATTTCCAAGTGATTTCAGAATAGTCAGCGTCCTCAGGCAGCACAGTGACCGTGAGTTCCACAGTCTTTCCAATCTCGACGGAGGTCTTGGCCGGGTTCAGTGTGATTTCAGTAACCTCGGTCCTTACTGTGACTTTGCAGGTGGCCGACAAGCCATCTACCGTAGCGGTGACTTTGGCCTCGCCCTTGGCGACCGCCGTCACGAGACCGTTCTCGACTGTGACCGCCGCATTGTCGGAAGTCCAGACAATCTCGCCGAATTCGGCGTTGTCCGGAGATGGGATGACTGTCAGAGAGGCTGACGCTCCCGGTTCCAATGACAGTTCGGTTTTGTCAAGCGCGATCGAGGTCAGCTTGATTTTCTCGGAATCTTTCCCGCACGCCGCAAGGAAAAAGACACAGGCGCACAAGGCGAGTGTTCTGTAGATGTGTTGCATAAATAAAAGAGTTAGTAAATTCTTATGAACGGTCTGGATGGTCAAGCCTCATCTGAGGATTCCGGCGGGAGTGTGCGTTGAGGAGGTAGGCCAGGACAAGGGCCACGACACAGACGGCCACGAACATCATCTCGACTCTGACCGCTCCGGCCTCTCCCGAACCTCCGTTCAGATTGGAGTCCGCGAGCATCTTTCCGGCGAACATCTTGAATGACATCAGGCCGAGATTCTGAACCCAGTATATTAATGAATATGCCGTCCCCAGCACTTTCTCAGGGACAATCCTTGGCACGGACGGCCACATCGCGGCCGGAACAAGAGAGTAGCCGAATCCAAGGAAAACCATAGCGAGATACCCGTAGAGCGGAGTTCCTGCCGGAGCGAAGGCGAGCATCAAATGCGCAGCGAACGCTAAGGCGGCTCCCGTGAGCATCCAGCGGGGCCCGTGTCCTACCTTGTCCACCAATATCCCGAAGACCGGGGCGAACACCACTGTCGCGAACGGCAGCATAGAGACCATCCAGCCCGCAGCTTCGACCGGAACGTCAAAACGTGGGATGAGGATCGCGGAAGCGAATTTCTTGAACGAGATGACGCTGCTGTAGAAGAACACGCACAGCAGGGCGATGACGATGAATTGCTTGTTCTTCAATAACTTCAGTACATCGGAGAACCTGAATTTGTCTTCCTCGGCGGTTTCTGTCGTGTCCTTCAGGCCGTTCTGGCGGTCGAACCTTGAGTCCATCGCCACAAAGACCGCCCAAAGGATCATCCCGCCCAGCATCAGCGCCAGACCTAAAACCGCGGGTCTCGCCGTTTCCGCCAATGAATATACCTGACCGGCGGCCTTTGCGGCTACCAGTCTTGGGGAAATGACCAAGGCGAACGCCGTGCCCAGTCGGGCTATGGCGAGTTGAAGTCCCATCGCGAAAGCCATATTCCCGTCCTTGAACCACTTGGCTATCGATCTGGTGACAGCCACACCTGCGATCTCGCTTCCAAGGCCGAAGAGCATACAGCCCGTGTAGGCGACAGCGAGTGAGGATTTTGGCGGAAGCCCCGAGGTCAGAGCGTAAGTGACGAGACCGGCTCCTCCGGCCATCATCGCCACGAAGATTGAACCTGTTATCCGGACGCCCCACTTGTCTAAAAGCATTCCGCAGACAACCAGGCCGCCGAACACGCACAGCACCGAGTAGCCGCTTGTGTAAAGACCGTAGTCCGCCGAGTTCCAGCCTAATTGAAGCATCGAAGGGTTCTCGAACAGATGGGACAGCGTGGAGAACATATCGTCGAAGTAGTACGACGCGAACATCGGCGCCACAAGGCAGGCCAGCGCCATCCAGCAGGAATATTTCCTTAACTCTTTAGTCACGGTGATGTGTGAGATTTGTCAGGTTCGTCAAATCTTAAAAATGCCTCTCCTTCGGGTGTGTGGAGGGGAAAGTCCCGGAGGTAGAGGCATTATATTCAATTATTTCTGAATGTTCGGAAGTTCGAGTCCGAGGTGGCGTTTGCCGTCCAGAACCTTGAGGTAGAGGGCGATCAGAAGCGCCGCCACGCCGAATCCGGCGAAAATGATAAGCGGAATCGTGTAGTTGTAAGGGATGAACTCCGCGCCCGCGGCCTTTGCGGCGATGACGGCCGGATTGTCCGCGTTCACGCTTGTCAGAACGCTTCCGATGAGCTTAGGAACGAAGCAGAGACCGATGTTCTGAACCCAGAAGATAAGGCAGTAGGCCGAACCGAGGATCTTCTCGTCGATGATCTTAGGGACAGAAGGCCAGAGGGCCGCCGGAACAAGCGAGAAACTGATTCCGAGTACCACGATCGTGGCAAGGGCGATGAACTTGCTGTGCGTCGCTGGCAGCACGAACGCGAAGACAAGGTGGCAGACAATCAGAAGCAGAGCGCCCCAGATTAGCATTGTCGCACCCTTTCCCTTCGTGTCGAGGAATCTGCCGAGGAACGGAGTGATGACGGCCGCCCCGATCGGGAACCATCTGAATATGTCGGAGGCGGTTCTTGCGGAGATTCCGTCAAGGTTGCACTGGAGCATATTCGCACCGTATCTTTGGAACGGGAAGATCGCCGAGTAGTAGAGGACGCAGAGAAGCGCCACAACCCAGAAGCTCTGTGATGAGAAGATCTTGCCGAGGTCGCTGAGCTTGAACTCATCCTCTGATGAAGGCTCGTCTGACTTGACGCCGGCCTCCACCAACTGACCGTCGAACTTCTTGTCCATCACGCTGAACACGATGAAGTTGATCAGTCCGATCAGAAGCAGCACCGTGCAGAATCCGACAGGCCCCTGGACACCACCGAGCTTGGAGGCGAGAATCGGGCTTATAGAGAACACCGAGAACACACCTACTCTGGCGATAGCCATCTCGATGCCCATAGCCATAGCCATCTCCTTGCCCTTGAACCATTTGGCGATCGCCTTTGAGACTGTCGTTCCGGCCATCTCGCAGCCGCAGCCGAAGATCATAAATCCGAGGGCGGCCATCTTCGCGCTTCCAGGCATCGCTACCCACCAGCTGCCAAGCCACTGGCAGAACGCCGTTGTCTGGAACCAGTCGGTTATTCCTATATATTTAATGGAAGCGCCGATGAACATCATCGAGGCGGAGAGGATTCCGGTGAAACGGACTCCCATCTTGTCCAGGATGATTCCGGCGAGGATGAGGAAGCCGCAGACGTTGAGGATGTACTCAGCGCTGGCGTAGGTCCCGAACACATCCGGACTCCAGCCTCTCTGCTGCTCGATAAGTGACTGTAACGGTGACATCACATCGACGAACATATAGCCGAAGAACATCATCAGAGCGATGAGAATGAGCGCGGTCCATCTCGCGGCCGGCGAGTCATTCATCAGTTTTTGGATTTTTTCTGCCATTATGACTATTTTCTTTAAATATATTCGGAGTGTCTGTAAATTTATTCAAACAGAATGCGAATATAAGAAAAATGTCGGAATAAAGTCGTACCTTCGCCTTTATGATTCTTGATAAGATTAATTCTCCTGCTGATGTCAGGAAATTAAATATAGATGAACTGAAACCGCTTTGCGGCGAGATCCGGGACTACATCATCAGATGTTGCTCCGAGAATCCCGGACATCTTGCGTCCAGCCTCGGGGCTGTGGAGCTGATTGTGGGCCTCCATTATGTGTTCGACACCCCTAAGGACAAGCTGATCTTCGATGTCGGCCATCAGGCCTATGCCCATAAGATCCTGACAGGCCGTAAGGAAGCCTTCAGAAAGAACAGGATGCCGGACGGCATAAGCGGATTCCCGAACAGGGACGAGAGTGTCTATGACGCTTTCGGAGCGGGACACGCATCCACTTCCATCTCCGCCGCCCTTGGAATGGCCGAGGCCGCGAGGATCGCCGGTGTCGATGAGAAGGTTGTCGCGATGATCGGCGACGGGGCGATGACCGGAGGCCTTGCCCTCGAAGGACTGAACAACGCCGGGTGGGAAGACACCGATCTGCTCATTGTCCTGAATGACAACGAGATGGCGATCGACGGCAACAAAGGGGCGCTGCATTCCTATCTTCTCAAGCTCACCACCGCTCCCGCCTATAATAGGATAAAGAACCACATCTGGAGAAAACTTGGTGCCGGACGATTCCGGGATTGGGTTCAAAGGATGGTCAGAAAGGCCAAGTCCGGGCTTGTCACCACATCCGGCGGCGACTTGTTCGAAGCGTTCGGCTTCCGGTACTTCGGACCTGTTGACGGCAACGACATCATCGAGGTGGTGAACACCCTCCGCCGCCTGAAGGACATAAAGGGTCCCAAGATCCTGCACACCTGCACCGTGAAAGGCAAGGGATTCTCTCCGGCGGAAAACGACCCGACGGTCTGGCACGCTCCGGGAAAATTCAACCCCGACACGGGCCAGAGGGTGACCAAGGAATATCCCGCCGCACGCTATCAGGATGTGTTCGGCCGGGTTCTCTGCGAGATGGCGGAGAAAGACCCGAAGGTCGTAGGAATCACTCCGGCGATGGCCACCGGAAGCGGAATGAGCGATTTCGCCGCCCGTTTCCCAGGCAGGTTCTTCGATGTGGGCATCGCCGAGGAACACGCCGTGACTTTCTCGGCAGGACTCGCCGCCGGAGGAATGAAGCCCTATTGCGTGATCTACTCGTCCTTCGCCCAGAGAGCCTACGACGAGATCATCCACGACATCGCCCTGCAAAGGCTTAACGTTGTCCTTTGCCTTGACCGCGCGGGTCTTGTCGGCGAGGACGGCGCGACTCATCAGGGGGCGTTCGACCTTGCGTCTCTGCGCTGTGTCCCGAACACGATAATTGCCGCCCCGAAGGATGAGATCCAGCTGAAGAGACTGCTTTACACCGGGCTTCAGATCAAGGAAGGCCCGCTCGTGATCCGGTATCCGAGGGGAGTGGGCGAGGGCGTTGACTGGATGAACGCCGCTCCGGAACTGATGGAGATCGGGAAAGGAGAGAGGCTTGCGGACGGAGAGAAAGTCGCCGTGCTGGCCCTCGGCCCCGTCGCCAACAGGGCGTTGGAGGCGGCTGAGAGGCTGAGAGCAAAGACAGGGACCGGCCCGGCTGTCTTCAACATTATATTCCTGAAGCCTTTTGATCCGGAGATTTTGGAGGAGGCTTCCCGGTTCGGGCGCATCGTCACCTTGGAGGACGGAAGTCTCAAGGGCGGCCTGTTCAGCGAGGTCAGTGAATATGTCGCCTCGCGCGGGCTTGACATCGAGGTCACGGGTATCGGTTTGCCGGACAGGTTCATAACCCAGGACAGCGTAGCCCGGCAAAGGAGGGACTGCGGCCTTGACACGGAGCGGATATATTCATTTCTTGAAAGACTTTTTCAAAAATAATCGAAAAAGTTTTGGAGAATAGGAAATATTCCCTATCTTTGCAATCCCTTTGTGAAAGGGACATTCATTGAAATACCGCCGATGTAGCTCAGTTGGCCAGAGCACGTGATTTGTAATCTCGGGGTCGTGGGTTCGACTCCCTCCATCGGCTCAAAAGTCTCTGAAGCGAATTCGGAGCAACTTGGGAGGATCGCATAGCGGCAATTGCGGCGGACTGTAAATCCGCTCCTTCGGGTTCGGTGGTTCGAGTCCACCTCCTCCCACAAATAACAATCGCGGAAGTAGCTCAGTTGGTAGAGCATCAGCCTTCCAAGCTGAGGGTCGCGAGTT
>CAYZKZ010000011.1:0-42170 GCA_964479325.1 uncultured Muribaculaceae bacterium | reverse complement strand
CGATATAAACTACTGGCCGCTTAAAAAGGCAGTTCTTAAGGAGCGACTAGCTATCGCTGTCATAGCCATAGATGCTATTGTCGCATTCTATTTTAGAAGGACAAATGCTGTGGCGTTGGCAAAGACATATATTGCTATGATTGTACTGGACGGTGTAGTTGCTATCATTCTGTCCATTGTCTTAAAAGACTCTTCGGCGTTTCCGCAAGCTACTCGTCAATTCATCTGGTCTGCAATATGGTTTACATATCTTTTGGAGTCAGAGCGTGTGGAAGATTTGATCCCCAAACGCACTCGTACTTGGCAGACTTTTGAGAAAGTCGTATTAGTAATCTATGTCGTGTATATGATCTTGTTAACACTTCTGATAGGAGCATTATATTGAACAATTAAGATATGCTTACGTTGGATATGAGTGAGGATACAGAACGCCAGATAGATGAAACTGCGGAAAGTTACAAATTGATGTTGTTGCCAAAGGCTAAGAATCAGCGGGAAGCTGATGAGATTAGGCGAAGGGTGGATGCTATAGGGCACGAGTTGAAGGCGATTTTGGCATTGAACGATGGTAATGTTTACAAAGCCGCTCTGCATAAAATCTTGTCGCAAGTAAGGAGGGATTAGGTTTGTGCATTCCAGTTGCACAAATCTTTCTTCAATCCTCATTCCGTACCTGAGATCACCTTTTGGTGCGATACGGCCTTAGCTCCTCATTCAGTATCTGATGCTGCATTCTGTGGTACGGTGAACTCTGGCAGCCTACATTTGGATATTCTTGTTGCAGCAGATTTTCATCGGTAACCTAAGAATATACATGTTCGAGAGGCGTTGCCCTGCAAATCTGATTTGCCGATATTGGAGGAATCATCCCTTGGGGCGCTTGGAATGCGGTTTCTGCTTTTTGCCCACGAACAGAATTGCAACCGAAACCCAACGAGTGCATATTCAAAGAGGGGAGTGACCGCATACTTGTCGAAGGGGAAGCCTCGCCACCACGGCGTAGATTTAGATGAGAAAGATTATCGTGAGCAAGTGGGTGGTAGATATGTGTTCTACGCAGTGACGCCGTTGGTAGGCTGTGGATGATTACATTAAGCGCAATATTGAGAATGTTTGTATAATGTGGTGCGCAATAAGTCTATCCTGAAATAGGATGAAAAACACAGCGTCTTGTTATGTCAGTTTAGGTGAGTACGCAATGGCAGAATAGATGCCTCTGCGGTGATGTAGAACAGTCAATTCGTGAATGTGGCTTCCCATAGTTGGTTAATAGCAAGGATCTACTCATATATGAAGTTAATTTATTAACTTTGCAAAGTAGGTCATCTCTTTTTAGTGAAATTGTCGTATGGCTTCGTTGCATATTAAAAGTTTTGGGCCAATAGTTGACTCAACAAAGATTGAACTGACTTCTCTGATGATAATCATCGGTCGTCAGAGTGCCGGGAAGAGTACTTTTATGAAAGTGCTTAGTTTTTGTCGCTGGATAGAGAAGAAGATTATGGTCTCTACTGCTGACGATATTGTGGATCAGTACACGCACTACAATAGGTTTGTGAAGGAGCTGAAGCAGTTTCATCGTTTAAATGATGAATATTTCAGTGAGAATACCGAATTGATGTACGATGGTGATAGCATCAAAATTGAGTATAGGGGAGCGAATCGTAATGCCAAGATTAATCTTAAGAAATCGTTTGCAGGGAAGAGGTTCAACACAAAGTTGAGTTATATTCCTGCTGAGAGGAACTTGGTGTCAGCTATCCAGAATGTGGATAAGACTTATAAGGCTACAGAGAGGGATGTGTTGTTTGGCTTTATCTATGAATGGGATGAGGCAAGAGGTTCTTATACGAGTGTGAATCCATACAAGTTGGCTGCGACAGGAGGTTTTAGTTACGTAAACAAGTCGGGGATGGATGTATTGTTGCGTGAAGATGGTACTGAAACACCTGCTTTTTATGCGTCAAGCGGTATGCAGAGCGTGATGCCTATGGATGTGATGGCACACTACATTACAGGACGCGTGGGGCAAAACGCACCACTTTCTATGTATGATCGCAATGAGATAAGCAAAGCGGACAATGGCCTGTCATATAGAAGATTGGTCTATCAATCGGCTCAGCTGTTCATCGAGGAGCCTGAACAAAATTTGTATCCGGAGTCCCAGAAACTCGTTATCTTGAGTTTGGTGCGATCGCTGAAGAAGGCGATGTCAAATGGCTTGGAGAATAGTATGGCCGTGATTACTACTCATAGTCCTTATGTGATGTCGGTAGTGAATGTGTTGCTAAAAGCTGCGATTGTGGCTGAGAAAGGGTTGGAGCAAAGCGTTATAGATAAGGATTGCCTTATTCCGTCAAAGTCCATCTCTGGATATTATATAGATGAGGATGGCGTATTCAAGAACATTTTAGATATGGGCATTCCTATGCTTAGTGGCAATGAACTGGATGGTGTGTCTGATTGGGTGGATGAGAGCATAAGCATATTAAACAAAGTGATGTTTGTATGAAAAAAGAAAAGGATGCGTACAACTCGACTTATGAACTCTTGATGTCGGAAGGCTATGTTCCAGAGCAGGAGGTTTGCGTCCGTGCAATGATTACTGTGAGCGAAAATGGCAAAAAATATCAGTTGACAACCAATGGCAATGAGCAATCCGTGGTGTATGCTGTAGATGGAGTTATTGTAAAGGAAGGATCACGTTGTGATAAGCTGGTTCTTGTGAAGCGCTCTGCAAAGGAGGTTACACCAGAGCGATGGACGGAATCTTTTGTGGAATTGAAAGGTACTGATGTGAATCATGCTATTGAACAGTTACGACAGACATTGAAGAAGTCCATTTTCAAACATCCATCGAATGATGATATTCGTGCTCGTATTGTGGCGCAATCGTTCCCTTCGAACAAGTCGAATCCTTCGATGGAGAAAGCTAAACAAGAATTTCGACAGTTTTATAATTGTGATCTTCGAGGTCTTAAAACTGGTCAGAAAGATAAATTGTAAATCGTTGTCCTGCAAATCTGATTTGCCGGTATTGGAGGAATCGGCTCTGTGGGCGCTTGGAATGCGGTTTCTGCTTTTTGCCCACGAACAGAATTGCAACTGAGACCCCGCTGGAGCATATTCAAAAAGGGATGTGGATGCAAACCTGTCGATTATGAGCTGAATGACGCACGCAAAAGTGCTTTGGAAAGCATTCTGTTGAACATTGGCGTGCTCGCTGATTGCATTGCGGGAATATGCTGGCTGCCGGTATTTCCCGATGCGGGGAATGGGAGGCTGGGATTATATGGCGCAACGGCACATATAGACCATCACGTCTTAATGGGAATCATCTGTCCAGCTTAGACTTGTCAGGGTTGCCCCCTACTCCTTGTCAATGACCTTGCCGGAGATCAGTTCCTGGTAGTCTTGCATTGAGCGGAGGATTACGTCTTTGGCGACGTCGGAGCCGTAGATGCTGATGAATTTCATACGCTGGCTGTTCTCGCCGGGGATGTCCTTGTAGGTGGTGAAATAGTGGACCAGGCGGCGGATGATGTCCTTCGGGAGCTGCTCGATGTCGGTCAGGTGGCCATAGACGGCATCGTTCTTCAGGACGGCGATGATCTTGTCGTCGGCCTGGTCGTGATCCAGGAGCCTCAGGCCGCCGATTGGTCTGGCGCGGACTATGATGTCGCCGTGGGTGACATCCTTCTCGGTCAGCACGCAGATGTCAAGAGGGTCGCCGTCGCCTTCAACGTCGTACCTTGCGAGAGCCTGGTTTGTCAGTTCGGCCATACGGGTTGAGCAATATGTCTGTGGAAGAAAGCCGTACAGCGAAGGCACGATGTTGGAGAACTTCTGAGGCCTGTCAAGGGAAAGGTAGCCGGAGACCTTGTCAACCTCGTATTTTACGGTGTCGGTCGGTACAATCTCTATGAAGGCCCTTACTTCGTCGGGAACGTTCTCTCCCAGGTCGATCCCGTGCCAGGGATGTGCCTTATGCGCGTTGGTGATGTCCATTAGCTTCATAATTGTTTTAGGGCGGCAAAGTTAGCAATTTATTCTGTTAGGTCTCATAATCGCGGCCAAATTTTGGCTGCAAGATGAAATTTGTGCTATATTTGCAAGACTTTACTGAAATCCTATGGTTCTGCTGATAGTTTATATGCTCGGAACGCTGGCGATCTCGTTCCTGTGCTCGCTTTTAGAGTCGGTGCTGATGTCAACGCCGCTCTCTTTCATCACGATGAGGAAGGAGCAGGGGTACAAGCCGGCCGAAAAGTTCTTCAAGTTCAAATCCGATCCGGACAAGCCTCTGGCGGCTATTCTGTCATTGAACACGATTGCCAACACATTGGGCGCCGCGGCTGTAGGACGGCAGGCCACGATGCTTTTCGGCAGCACCTGGTTCGGAATCATCTCCGCTTTGACCACATTGCTCGTGCTGGTGTTCTCCGAGATCCTTCCAAAGACGATCGGCACGACGTACTGGAAGAATCTGATGGGGTTCGTCACGTCGGTCATCTCGTTTCTGGTCGTGCTGATGTACCCGCTGGTGGTTATGGTCCGTTTGATCAGCAAAATGCTGACAAAGGACGAGGACGCCGCCACGGTCAGCAGGGAAGAGGTGACGGCGATGGCCAACATCGGAGCGGAGGAGGGGGTCATCGACTCCGACGAGAACAAGGTCATCCAGAACATAATGAAACTGGACAATGTCAAGGCCTGCGACGTGATGACCCCGAGGATCGTGGCTATGACCGCGCAGGAGAATATGACGCTCAAGAATTTCTACAAGAACGACACCTACCTGCACTTCTCAAGAATCCCCGTCTATGCGGATTCTCCTGAATATATCACCGGCTACATCCTTCTTAGTGACGCGCTTGAGGGACTGGCGGACGACGAGTTCGACAAACGGTTGGTCGAGTTGAAGCGCCCGATCTCCTTCTTCAAGGAGGAGGACTCCTGCGGCCACATCTGGGAGGAACTGCTTAAAAAGCACGAGCAGATAGGCCTCATTATTGATGAATATGGCTGTTTCCAGGGCATCATAACCCTTGAGGACATCATCGAGACGATCCTCGGACTGGAGATCATCGACGAGAACGACCAGGCCACTGATATGCAGCAGTTCGCCCGCGAGCGTTGGGAGCGCCGCCAGAAGCGTTTCCGCACGATCGTCCTCCCGAAAGAGGATGAATCCAAATCCAATTCCTAAGGACACATTTAAACAAACAAACTATGAGTATATTGAAAAACAGGCTGTTAGCGGTTCTGGCTACGGTCGTTACCCTGATTGCTTTCGCATCCTGCGAAGGTGAGAAATCCGATAAGGGATGGGAGAGTATTCCCGTGAATCTGATTTCGTCCTCGAGTGACAAGGCGACTTTTTTGGTCAACGGTGTGGAAAGCGACGGCTCAGCCGCTGTTATGCCGCAGGACGGAAAGGTGGCCAAATTGACTATGATGGAACTGATCCCGGGATATTCAGAAGTGAATATGACGGTGACCCTCAAGAAAGAGGATGACACCCATTGGTCGTTCAGCGGCAAGACGAGGCTGTCAGAACCGCCTTCCATCGCCGCCACCGTGCGTTCTGATATGATTATTGGAGTTTACGACCTTACTGTCAGCGGGAAGATCTCCTCTGAGGGAGAACTCGAGATCAACGCCGACACCGAGGTGACTGATTTTGCGTCCGGCAACCTGACCGGCAGCTGGAACATTGTCAGGAAGTGTAAGGCTATCGGCGGTAAAGGCCCTCTTCACCTGACCTGGAAGGCCGGGGCCAACACAGGGGTGGTCGCTTTAAGCACGGTTGTCAACACAGCTGGAGCTGTGGCTCTTGCCGACAAACTCGATCAGATAACTTTCTGCCAGAACGGCAACGTTACGGCCCGTTACTACGAGGATGAGGACGAGGATTTCGATCTGAAGAAACTGCTTGAGCTTCGTCCGGGACTTGATGGTGACAGTTTCACTTTCAACGCCAGCCACAGCGAGTGGGAGGAGTCTCCGGCCGAGAACCTCGTTTTCTGGTACACAAGAGAGGACAAACTCTTTATTGTGCCGAATCTCTCGGATTTGAACGAGGGAGAAGGCGGATCCTCATCATCTAATCTTGATCCGTCCGCCATTCTCAACGCTCTTGCGGCCCTTGGTGGCTATGGTGTGGATCTGAATGCCCTGAATGAGGTTCTTTCAGAGATTATGAAAAAGGGACTTGCCTTTGGCTACACCCTGGAGGACGGCTCACTTTGCATCTACATTGACAAAGATATGTGCGACAAAGTCATCACCCCGCTTCTGCCTTTGCTTCCTCTGCTCGACAAGGTTGTCGAGGAACTCGCGAAGTCCGACGATCCAGAGGTTCTCCAGAAACTCGCCACTGTAAAAGCCGTGTTCGAGCTTCTCGGCATCAGCAAGCCGTCTGATTTTGAAAACATCTGGAACAGCACCACTGAGTTCAAGATCGAACTGAATTTTCAGAAAGCATAATTCAGCGGCTGCCGAAGCGCCATCCAAAGCCGAGCATCAGATTGTTCGGGTCGTGGAAGTCGTGGAGCTTGTAGCCGATGTTGAGATAAAGACCTTTATAAAGTTCTGTTTTAAGGGCGAGCGTCTGATAGAATCCTTTCAGGTCCTCGCCTTTATAGATTACATTTCGTCCGAAGCCGATGTTGACCGAGAAGATCGGCATAACGAATTCGGCCCTGAGCGAAAGTCCTATGCCTAATTGCTCGCTGAACGGCGGACGGTAGAAGCGGATGTCGCCGTCGTCACCGACTCCGGCCACGTGTTCACCGATGTTGGCGCTTTCGTCATACTGCACATCGAGAGACACTCCAGCCTTGAAGAACCTGCTTATTCCGTACAACGGGTTGAAGTTCAGTCCCGCGATTCCGAAAGTCCCCGCGGCTATGTAGGGAGTGTCGTTCCACATCAAGCCTTTTGTGCGTCCGGCTCCATAAATCAGGATGTCGTATGTCATCCTCTCCGAGAATTTCCGGCCGCTGAGTTTGGAATATTCAGTGCCATTGCTGGCTTTTGTCAGCCGCTCTGTCGGTCCGAAACTTCTTGTGACGCCGAATCTTCCTCCGACTGTGTTGACTCCGGCGTTCGGCAGCGCCGTGTTGCCGTTGGAGAAGTGGGTCAAGTCCAATCCGACAGAGGCTGTCCAGTTTTCAAAAGGCCGCCAGGAAAGCATCAGACCGAAATTGATGTAGGCGTTGACCCTTGATCCGACCACGAGGTTGTACTCGTTGAGGTACTGGTGGAAGTCCCCGTAAGGGTCGTAGGGATTCCAGCCGAAAGACGCTCCGAAGTTCCATTCGTAGTCCAAGGTGAGGCTTGGCGAGAATTGGGCGAGCCTCGCTCCCTGGAAGACATAAACCGCGGTGGGATTACCTATCTCCTTACGGTCAAAGAATGTGTTGAATGCCACACCGACGCCTTGATACGCAGTAGGGTAGAGTTTGCCGAAATGGCTGCTTTCCGGAAATGCAAATGAATATTGCAGGTGCGCCGACCCGCTTGCCGCCAACCGTTTTCCCTGCTCATTCTCGCCTCTGAAGAACTTGTGAGTGGGAAGAATATACTTGGGGCGGACATTAATGCCCACACTATGGGTGAACCTTGTCGAGTCCGCCTTGCGCCGCGGAGTCTCATTCGCGGCGGCTGCATCCTGAATAGCGGCTGCCGCAAGCAGAAAAGCGGCGGCGGATCTTATGAATATTCCGAAGTTCATTTCTTTTCGTAGTATATGGTGTAAACCCCGTTGGGCGACCTGTTTGCTAATGTCCCCTTGATGTCAATTATGTTGCCAGTCTCCACGTTCCTAAGGAACATAACGTAATCCACAGTGTAGGATTCTATGTCCCACAGCACCCCGTAGTCTCTCTTTGAGTCACCGAGCGGCGGGACTTTGACTTTGACAACGGTTTGATTGTTAAGTGGGTAATCGAAACTGTGGTGGCTGTAGGTGACATTCGTCTCTTTGTTGAATGTCAGTTTGTCTCCATCGAGTGTCTCGTCAGGAATCCGCACCTTGAAGTCAGCCCTCCAGTCAGCGAACGCAGACTCGTCAGAGAAAGTGACCCGCCTTGAGGCTCCCATAAGCGGCCGTAACTTGATCGTCGTAGTGTCAGGAGTTTCGTTCCTTACACCAAGAATCTTCCATCCGGCGACATCGAATTCCAACGCACCCTTTGACGGAGTTCCCCATTCCATTCTTTCCAGTTCATATTCAGCGCCTTTGTTTTGAGTGAAGTTCAGTGACTCCTGCTCGAACCAGTCAGCCACGATCATCTCCACCTCTATCTTCTCGAAGGAGAAGTTCGGAAGGAAATAAACAGTCAGCTCGTCTTTGCCTGAATGCTTGTAGTACATCGTGAACCGCTCTGTGGAGACCTTCACGCGGCCGTCTTTTCCCTGCGGCGTTCCTTCTCCGCCCGTGAGCCATCCGAGGGACTTGCCGTTGAGGATTATGTCCGAGATGTGCCAGTCTTTGCTGTCAAAACGCACCTTTATTGAATCCCCGTCCTCGGAGACAGCGAATTCCGTGGCGGACGGGTTCAAATGCCTGACGAAAGCGTCCGGATTGCATCCGACCGCAAGAACGAGGACTATGAATATGCCTAAGAACGAATTTGCCTTGAACACGATTCCTGATAATTAGCGGAGAAAATCCTGAACTTCCTCGTAGAATCTCTGGGTAGGGAAGCCCATAACGTTGTAGAAAGATCCGTCTATCCTTGTGATGCCGATGTAGCCTATCCATTCCTGAATGCCGTAAGCTCCGGCCTTGTCGAACGGATGGAAATTGTCGATGTAGTAGTCTATCTCGCTGTCGGACAGATTCTTGAAATAGACATCGGTCGAGACGGAGAACGTCTTTGACCTGTGGCGGTCACGGATGGTCACAGCGCTGATGACCTGATGCCCGCGTCCGGAAAGAAGCTTCAGCATCCTGACAGCGTCGTCCCTGTCGCGTGGCTTGCCAAGTATCTCGCCGCCGCACAGCACCATAGTGTCGGATGTGACTAAGATCTCGTCCTCGTCAAGCTCCCTGTGGAATCCGTACGACTTGCCTTCCGACATCAGCTCCGGCACTTTGACGTGCGGAGTGTCAGGGGAGTATCTCTCGATGAACGAGGTGCCGGTGTCGATTGTGAAGTCGATGTTTAGTCCGGCCAGCAGCTCCCGA
The DNA here is from genome assembly GCA_964479325.1 of uncultured Muribaculaceae bacterium. GTDB lineage: Bacteria > Bacteroidota > Bacteroidia > Bacteroidales > UBA932 > Cryptobacteroides. The sequence continues at coordinate 32,974 of CAYZKZ010000011.1, read as the reverse complement.
CGGCGCGGGGAGTTGCTGGACAGGATGATTTTCTTTCCGTACGTGTCCATATTCAGAACTTTTTCTTGTAGGCCATCGCGTCGAAGATCCAACGCCCCTGAGCTTTCATCGCCTTTTCCATATATTCCCTGACGCAGGCTTTGCCGCCCGGGCGGTCCGAGACTATGTCCGCCGCTTCCTTGACCTCTTCGACGGCATCGCTCGGGCAGACTCCTATCCCCGCCGCCCTTATGACCTCGATGTCCGGGATGTCATCACCGAAATACATTACTTGATCGGCGTTTAAGTGATGCCTTTTGCAGAAGTCCTCGAAGTCCTCTATCTTGTTCCTTGAGCCGAGATAGATGTCCTCAGGGTTGATTCCGTTACTACTGAATCTGGCTCTGATGCTTTGCGAGCGGCCTCCGGTGATGACCCCGACCGGAAAGCCGTTCAGGCAGGCCATTCTTACGGCGAAACCGTCCTTTGCGTCGAATGTCCTGTAGAGCTGCCCTTCCAGATCGGCCAGGATGCCGCCATCGGTCATCACGCCGTCGATGTCGAACGTGAACGCCTTGATGTCCTTGAAGTCAGTCATTTCAAGTTATGATTTAGCTCCGTTAGGGCCGCCGAAGTTAGGAAGGTCTCCGAGGTTGAAAGTGCCGCCTCCCTGTGGCTGTCCGCCGCCGAGGTTGATCAGACCGAACTGTGACTCGTATTTGGTGACATTGTCCATCAGGGCGTTGAGAAGCCTTTTGGCGTGTTCAGGAGTCATCACGATGCGGTTGCTGATGTCCGGCTTCGGCAGTCCCGGAAGGATAGTGGCGAAGTCAATGATGAACTCGCTGTGCGAGTGCGTGATGATCGCGAGGTTTGAATATGTCCCCTTGGCGATCTCCGGCCTGATCTCCAGGCTTATTTCTTTCTTCTCTTCCATTGTGTGTGTAATTTTGAAGCAAATTTAGTGAAAAATGTGCTATCTTTGTAAACTTTGTAAATTCTAAGCAGCAATATGAGCGAGAAAAAAGAACTTTCCGCAAAGTACAATCCGGCGGAAGTAGAAGACAAATGGTACGCCTGGTGGACAGAGCACAAGTGCTTCCACTCTGAGCCGAACGATAAAGAGCCTTACACGATCGTTATTCCGCCGCCTAACGTGACGGGAATCCTGCACATGGGACACGTCCTGAACAACACGTTGAACGATGTGCTGATCCGCAAGGCGAGGATGGACGGAAAGAACGCCTGCTGGGTTCCCGGAACTGACCACGCCTCGATCGCCACGGAGAGCAAGGTTGTTGCCAAGCTCAAGGGTATGGGCATCTCCAAGGAGGACCTTACCCGCGATGAGTTTATGAAATACGCCTGGGAGTGGAAGGAGGAACACGGAGGAATCATCCTCAAGCAGTTGCGTAAGCTTGGAGCCTCCTGCGACTGGGACCGCACCCGCTTCACGATGGAGCCGGAGCTTTCAGACGCAGTGATCTCCACGTTCTGCTATTTCTACAAGAAAGGAATGATCTACAGGGGAGTGCGGATGGTCAACTGGGATCCGGTGGCGCTGACGGCAATCAGTGACGACGAGGTCATCCACAGGGACACGAAGAGCCACTTCTACCACCTTAGGTACTACATCTCCGACGGTAACGGCAATCCTACCGACAAGTATCTCGTGATCGCCACGACCCGCCCTGAGACAATTATGGCCGATGCCGCCATCTGTGTCAACCCCGCTGATGAGAGACATCATTGGCTGAAGGGCAAGAAGGTTCTTATCCCGTTGGTCAACAGGGAGATACCTGTCATCGAGGACAGCTATGTGGAGATGGATTTCGGAACAGGTTGCCTTAAGGTGACTCCGGCGCACGACGCCCACGACTATGAGATAGGCCTTCGTCACAACCTTCCGGTTCTGGACATCATCGATGACCACGGCCGCCTTAACGAGAAGGCCGGTATTCTGGTGGGCGAGGACCGTTTCGAGGCAAGGAAGAAGATTGTCAAGATGCTGGATGAGTCCGGCAACCTTGAGAAAGTGGAGGAATACACATCTCCGGTGGGATATTCAGAGAGAACCAACGCCGTCATCGAGCCTAAGCTTTCGGCCCAGTGGTTCCTGAAGATGGAGGATCTCGCCGCCAAGGCGCTTGAGAGCGTGGAGTCCGGAAAGATCAAGTTGATTCCTGACAAGTACCGCAACACCTACCGCCACTGGATGGAGAACGCCCACGATTGGTGCATCTCCCGCCAGCTTTGGTGGGGACAGAGGATTCCTGCCTACTATCTCCCTGACGGACAGATAGTTGTCGAGGAGACTTCGGAGAAGGCGCTGGCCGCCGCACAGAAGATCGATCCATTGCTGACGGCAGCTGATCTGAGGCAGGACGACGATGTGCTGGACACCTGGTTCTCAAGCTGGCTCTGGCCGATCTCTGTGTTCGACCCTCAGATGCCTGGTCATCCGGATCACAAGCCGAACAAGGATCTGGCATATTACTATCCTACCAATGACTTGGTCACAGGCCCGGACATCATCTTCTTCTGGGTCGCCAGGATGATTATGGCGGGGGATGAGTTTATGAACGACATTCCGTTCAGCAACGTCTATTTCACCGGTATCGTCCGCGACAAGCTCGGCAGGAAGATGTCCAAGACCTTGGGCAACTCTCCTGACCCGCTGGATCTTATCGCGAAGTACGGCGCCGACGCCGTGAGGATCGGTATGCTGCTTTGCTCGTCCGCAGGCAACGACATCTTCTACGATGAGTCACAGGTGGAGCAGGGCAGGAATTTCTGCAACAAGATCTGGAACTCTTTCCGCCTCGTTCAAGGTTGGACTGTTGATGAGAAGCTTCAGCAGAGCGAGGTGAACGGGTTGGCCGTCAAATGGTTTGATAGCAAGCTTAGCCAGACTGTCCAGACTGTTGAAGACCATTATTCCAAGTTCAGGATCTCCGATGCGCTGATGAGCATCTACAAGCTCTTCTGGGATGAGTATTGCTCCTGGTATCTTGAGGCTGTCAAACCGGCGTACGGAGAGAGCATCGACAAGGAGACCTACGACGCCACGATTATATTCTTTGAGAAATTGCTGAAGATGATTCATCCTGTGATGCCGTTCATCACGGAGGAACTCTGGCAGTCGATGGCGGAGCGTAAGGAAGGGGAGACCATAATGTACCAGCCTACTCCGGTCGCCGGTGAGGTTGACGCCAGGATTCTCGATGAATTCGGAATCGCTCAGGAGTCCGTCAACGGCATCCGCGGTGTGCGTCAGCAGAAGAACATCTCTCCGAAGGAAAGTCTTGCTTTGAAGGTCAAAGGCGACTTCCCGATGGAGATGCTTCCGCTCATCACCAAGCTCGCCAACATCTCCTCTGTCGAGAAGGTCGCTGACTTCGGTGACGCGGCCGGTGTCTCGCTTCTTGTCCGCACGGTTGAACTCTTTGTCCCGCTGGACGGCCTTGTTGATGTGGAGGAGGAGATCAAGAAGATCGAGACTGAGCTTGAGCATCAGAGAGGATTCCTTGAGTCTGTGAGGAAAAAGTTGTCTAACGAGAGCTTTGTGGCTCACGCTCCAGAGAAGGTCGTGGCTTTGGAACGCAAGAAGGAGGCTGACAGCCTTTCAAAGATTGAAAGTTACGAAAAGGCTCTTGCTGCGCTGAAGAACAAATAGTGAAACTAATTTGTTATAACGTCTAACATTTTTGTTATGGTAGATGCTGAGGTTTCTTTCCCTGTCAGGTACTACGAGACCGACCAGATGGGCATCGTCCATCACTCGAACTACATCCGGTACTTCGAGTGTGCGAGGAACAACCTTATGATTGAGTGCGGCTACCCGATCGAGAAGTGTGAGGAGGATGGCGTGACGATCCCGATAGTAACCGTGGAGTGCCGTTACCGTTTCCCGGCGAAGATGGGTGATGTCGTGCGCGCCGTGGCTATGATAGACGAAGTCCCGATGGCCAAGCTTTATGTGCGTCAGGCTGTCTATAATCAGGACGGAGTCCTTTGCGTAGAAGGCAAGGTTTCCCTGGGCTTTCTGAACAAGGCGACCGGCCGTCCGACCCGCTGCCCCGAGAAGCTTGTCAAGGCCATCGAGGCTCATTTGTCTGACAAATAATATTGGTAACACATTAATATTGATGAATATGTTTTTTATAGTTCCTTTGGGCGTTGTAGGCCCTTGGCAGGTTGTGATCATTGCCCTTGTCATCATTCTTTTGTTCGGTGGCAAGAAGATTCCTGAGCTTATGAAAGGTCTTGGCAAGGGAGTCAAGAGCTTCAAGGAGGGTATGAATGAGGTTGAGAGCCAGATAAGCGACATTGACAAGGATCTCAACTCGACGGCAAAGACTCCCGATAAGATCGAGAAGATAGACAAGAAATAATGGCGGCTGGAGAAGCTGAGATGTCCTTTTGGGACCATCTGGAAGTGCTGAGAGGAACTTTGTTCCGCTCAGTGCTTGTCATTACGCTTGTCAGTGTCGTGGTGTTCTGCTTCAAGTCTCTGGTCTTCGACGACATTATCCTGGCTCCGACCAAAAGTGATTTCTTCATCTACAGGTGGATGAGGATGGGGAATATGCAGATGTCACTCGTGAATCTGGATATTTCCGCCCAGTTCTTCGTCCATCTTCAGGTGGCTTTCGAGTTGGGCTTCATCCTGTCTTTTCCTTATGTGTGCTTCGAGATCTGGAAATTCATCGCCCCGGCTCTCTACAAGAGTGAGAAGAAGGCGGTGAGAGGCGCGTTCTTGGCGGCTTCTTTCTTGTTCTATCTGGGACTTGTCATCGGTTACTACCTGATCGTTCCGATCTCGTTGAACTTCTTTATGGGCTACAAGATCAGCGATGATGTGATGAACACTATTTCCTTGACTTCGTACATTTCGATGTTTACTTCAACTGTGCTTGCCTTCGGCATTGTCTTTGAGTTCCCTATAGTTGTGGTTATCCTTTCCAAACTTGGGATTGTCACGAGGGAGACTCTAATCAAGTACCGCAGACACGCCATTGTGGTGATTCTCTGCATCGCCGCCATCATCACCCCGGCGGATCCGATGTCGATGCTCATCGCGGCGGCTCCGCTGCTGATTCTGTACGAGGTGTGCGTGCTTTGCTGCAAGCCGGCCAAGCCGGAGGAGGTTGAGACGGGTGAAGAGTTGAAGGAGGGCGCATAGAAATGATTTCAATCAACGGACTTACTGTGGCCTACGGGGGCTACACTTTGCTGGACAGCATTGATTTTCACATCAGTGAGAAAGACAAGATCGGACTTGTCGGCAAGAACGGCGCGGGAAAGTCAACGATAATGAAGCTGATCTGCGGTCTTCAGAATCCGACTTCCGGCAGCATAGACAAGCCGAACGACTTGAGAATCGGCTATCTGCCCCAGATTATGGAGCATCATAAGGGGCGTACCGTTCTGGAGGAGACGCTGACAGCCTTCGACCACATCTCGGAGATGCAGGCGGAGTTCGACAACATCAACTCCGAGCTTGCCGAGCGGACAGACTATGAGTCCGAGGAATATCTTTCCCTGATCAACCGTCTTAATGACTTGACGGACGCTATGGCTATGAGTCAGTCCGAACCGCCGGAAGTGTTGGCGCAGAAGACTTTGCTCGGCCTTGGCTTCAAGGATGAGGACTTCGGAAGAAAGACAGAGACATTCAGCCAGGGATGGAATATGCGCATAGAGCTGGCCAAGATTCTTTTGTCCGAGCCGGATGTCCTGCTTCTTGACGAGCCTACCAACCATCTTGACATCGAGTCCATAGAGTGGCTTGAGGACTATCTGAAAGGCCACAGGGGATCTCTGCTTCTCGTTTCGCACGACCGAAAGTTCCTGGACACGGTCACAAATCGCACGGTCGAGATTATGCTCGGGCATATTCACGACTATAAGGTTCCATACAGCAAATATGTCGAGCTGCGGAAGGAAAGGCTCGCGCAGCAGATGGCGGCCTACGAGAACCAGCAGAAGATGATCGAGAAGACCGAGGACTTCATCAATCGCTTCAGGTACAAGCCGACGAAGTCCAATCAGGTCCAGTCAAGGATCAAGCAGCTGGAAAAGCTTGAGCGAGTGGAGATTGACGAGACTGACAATGTGACTCTCACGGTGAAGTTCCCGCCTGCTCCACGCTCCGGGGACATCGTTTTCAAAGGTAAGGATCTGACTGTCGGCTATCCGGAGAAGGTCGTCTTCAGGAATGCGGAGATCGAGGTCAGGAGGGGAGAGAAGGTCGCTTTGATCGGACGCAACGGAGAGGGAAAGACAACGCTTATGCGTGTGATAATGGGGGAGTTGCAGCCTATCAGCGGAGAGGCCAAAACCGGCTACAACGTCTCCATCGGCTATTATGCTCAGAATCAGGAGGACATCCTTGACCGTAACCTTACGGTCTGGGAGACTCTTGACAACATCGCTGTCGGTGATGTCCGGAACAAACTCCGTGACATTCTGGCACAGTTCCTTTTCAGGGGCGAGGACATTGACAAGAAAGTCAGCGTGCTTTCCGGAGGCGAGCGCGCCCGTCTCGGAATGGCTAAGTTTATGCTCCAGCCTTACAATGTGTTGGCTCTCGACGAGCCTACCAACCATATGGACATCAAGTCCAAGGACATCCTAAAGCAGGCTTTGAAGGCTTATGACGGCACATTGATTGTGGTGTCGCACGACAGGGATTTTCTTGAGGGTCTTGTTGACAAGATGTACGAATTTCGTGACGGTAAGGTCAAGGAACACATCGGAAGCGTCAGTGAGTTCCTGGAGGAGAGGAAGATAGAGAATCTTCAGGAACTGGAGAGGCGTTTTTCTCCTGATCAGTCCAAAGCGGATTCGTCCGCCAAGGAGTCAGCTGAGTCCAATGCCAGGAAGGATGTCGCTCAGAAGGAGTTCGAACAGAGGCGCAGTGATTCAAAGGAAATCCGGAGAATACGCCACCGCGTCGATTTCCTTGAGTCTGAGATCGGCAAGATGGAGGCCGCTATGAAAGAGATAGAGAAGGTTCTCTCGAATCCAGGTCCCGGTGACAACATTATGGAACTGACAAGGACTTACCTTGAGGACAAGCGCGAGCTTGACAGGATGACAGCCGAATGGGAGTCCTTGATGGAGAAGATAGATAATTAGGTATAAGTTTGGTTTAATTTATAAAGGTTATGAACATCAAATCTTTATCCGTGGCTATTTTAGCCACTGCTTTAACTTCGGCGCTTTCTATGGCGCAGACGAGGACTGTCGAACACGAATATTCAGAATTCGACGCCATCTCGGTTTCGGACGGATTCAAGGTCACAATGGTGGAAAAGGATGGCTACAACGCCAAGTTCACTGTCAGCGACGCTCTTGAAAGCTACATTGAGTGCTATGTCAAAGGTGGCACGCTTTACATAGGAATTGACGAGAAGTCAGTCCCTAAGGATGTCAAGAAGTCTTTTAAGGCTAAGAACGCGGATGCTCCCGTACTTGAAGCAAAGGTCTATGTGCCGTCTCTTAACTCCATAACATTGAACGATGACTGCACGTTCTCCACTGATGAGACTTTGAAATCCGGAAAGTTCAAGATGAGTCTTTCGGGCAATTCCAGCATCGCCAATCTCAACGTCAACGCCGAGTCTGCGGTGATTTCAGTCAGCAAGAAGGCCAAGCTCTCTTCCTTCAATCTCAAGGCAGAGGACAAAGTTACCGTCAATGCTGAAGGTAATGCGTCAGTCGTTATGGAATATTCAGCGAAAGAGTTGAATGTCAACAACTCCGGCTCGGCTGATCTGGCTATCAACGGAACCTGCGGCACAGCGTCCGCAAGCACTGCCGGTAGCGCCAAGCTTTCCCTTTCCGGGAAGGCCAATTCCCTGAAAGTCACCGGTAAAGGTGGCTCTTCCAAGATTGACGCGGCGTCGCTGTCTGTCGATGACGTGACGGTTTCTATGGATGGCGCCGACCTTACCGTGGCTCCGGCCAAGAATCTTTCGCTTGACCTTGGCAAAGGTGCGGCAGTCAGCTATTCAGGGGATCCTAAGATCAAGATTGTCAAGATTCAGAACGCAAGCGTGACACGCAAATAATGTTTGTTCTGGACTCTCACTGTGACACGCCCACGATGATGATGCGTGGGCGTGACATCGGAAAGAATAACAGAAGGGGGCACGTCGATCTGCCGAAACTCAAGGCAGGCGGAGTCGATGCCTCCTTCTTCGCTTTGTACACATCTCCGGATATGAAGCCGGACGAGGCCACCAGATACGCCTTGGAGATGATCGGGCGGATCTATGACTCGGTCGAGGCTAATCCTGAGGCCGTATCGTTGGCACTTTCGCCGAAGGAAGCGCTTGAGAACAAGGCAAAGGGACTCATTTCCATATTCATAGGAATGGAGAACGGCGCTCCTATTCAGAGGTCCCTGTCTTTGCTTCGGGTCTTCTATCGCTTGGGTGTCAGGTACATAACTTTGACCCACAACGGTGACAATGAGATCGCTGACTCAGCCGCTCAGGGAAAACGTTGGCACGGATTGAGTCCGTTCGGAAGGGAAGTGGTGGCTGAAATGAACCGGCTCGGAATGATTATCGACCTTGCTCACGCTTCCGACGAGACTTTCCGGGATGTGATTGATTGCTCCAAGGCTCCAGTGGTCTCGACCCATTCCTGTTGCAGGGCATTGGCGCATCATCGAAGGAATATGTCCGATGAGATGCTGCGGGCGCTTGCAGACAAGGGTGGCGTTATGCAGGTCAATTTCTATCCGGTCTTTCTTTCCGACACCTTTGCCGAGACTTTGAAGGCATCGGGACTTGAGTCGCAGAGCTGGACGGAACAGGATTGGATAAGCGATCCCGACGATCCTGCCAAGGCAGAGGCTTGGTTTGCCGTGCAGGACAGGATGGCGGCTTTGCCGAGGCCGTCCTACAAGGAAGTCGTTGACCACATAGACCACGTCGTGAAAGTCGCCGGAATAGAAAGCGTGGGAATAGGGACGGACTTTGACGGGATCGAGGTCACGCCTCTGGGTCTTGAGGACATCTCAAAGATCAGAGTTGTCTTTGATGAGATGTCGCGCCGTGGCTACACCGATGACCAGATTGAGAAAGTCGCCGGGAAAAATTTCCTCAGAGTGTTTGGCGATGTGGTTGCCTTGAAGGGTGACTAACCGGCCTTATAAATAGCGATAAACGATAATAACATATTTGTTAGTGTGTTTAACAAATATGTTATTATCGTTTATAACTAATTGTTTATGTCGTTTAGAACAAATAACCGAAGTTCATTGAGTGCGGCCGCCGCAAACCTATCTATATTCCGCTTTCGGTCGTTCTTGTAGATCTTCTTTACGGTCTTTGTTCCCTCCGGGCCTGCGATTCCGATCCAGACTGTTCCGACCGGATTATGCTCGTCACCTCCTGGGCCGGCCAAACCGGTGGTCGCGACAGCGTACGTGCTTCCTGTCACTCTTCTCACACCTTCTGCCATCGCCGCAGCCACCTCAGAACTTACGACCCCGAATTCGTTGATTGTTTCCTCCGGAACGCCGAGAACTTTTTCCTTCACGGCGATCGCATAGGATGTGACTGACCCTAAATAGTACTCGGACGCTCCCGGAACCGATGTGATCAATGAAGATATTTTGCCCCCGGTGCAGGATTCGGCGGCGCTGAGGGTCATACCGCTGCCGCGGAACAACGCTCCGACCGCATTTTCCAGTGTGTCATCCTGGAATGAGTAGATCCTGTCTCCGAGAATCGGCCTCAGCCGTTCGAACTCCCTGTCGATTCTCCTTTCCTCCTCTTCACGGTCGCCTCCGTAGATGGAAAGCCTGAGGCGCACTCCGGTAAGGGGATTCGGAAGGTAGGCGAGATGAATGTCATCCGGAAGGCTGTCCTCCCACGGCTCAATCTCCTTGGAAAGAGCGGATTCGGCCAACCCGAACACCATCACGCATTTATGGAATATGTCCGTGAGGGTGAAGTGTTCCTTTATGTCATTCACCACATACTGCACGGCTCCGACCGCCTCGAAAGGGACTCCTGGCAAGGCGTAGAGTGCGGCCGGATGCCCGAAACGTTCCTCTGGGAAGCGGAAGACCATAACGGGAGCTGTCCCCAAATGATTCACAATGACCTCGCAGGTGTCAGGGACAAGAGCCTGGGCCTTGTTTATGTCCAGCACATCGAGTCCTCTGGCGTGAAGGATCTCGTGGACGACTTTGAGCTGAGCCTCGTTCACGACATATTTCTTGCTGCCTGAGATTTCAGCCAGCGCCGCTTTGGTGATGTCGTCCTTTGTCGGGCCGAGTCCACCGGTCGTAATGACGATCTCATTCTGGGTGAGTTCGTTGGTCAGGTTGCGGACAATCTCATCGTGGTCGTCTCCGAACGATGTCATTTTCATTACTTTAACCCCAATCTCCTCAAGTGCCGCTGAAATGTGCGAGGAGTTTGTGTCAACTATCTGGCCGATAAGGATCTCGTCGCCGATAGTGCAGATTGATGCGTTTGCCATAATGCTGATGAATTATTTCGCCGTTTGATTGGCTTCAAGGTATTTGTTTATTCTCTTTACGATCGCAGGACCCTCGTAGATGAATCCTGTGTAGATCTCGATCAGGCTCGCGCCTGCGTCCAGCATCTCCTTGGCCTGCTCAGGAGACATTATGCCACCTACGCCGACCACCGGAAGCCTCCCTGATGTGAAGTTATGAATATGCTTGACCATAGCGAGGCTTTTCTCATACAGAGGGGCTCCTGACAATCCTCCGGCTCCGATTCTTTCGATTTTCTCTTTGTCGGTCTTGAGTCCCTCGCGGCTCCGTGTCGTGTTTCCAGCCACGATTCCGTCTATTCCGGACTGCATACAGTATTTTAGTATCTCTTCAAGCTCTTCGTCGGTGATTTCAGGGGAGACCTTGACAAGAATAGGCTTGTACGTGTCGTAGCATATTCTTAGATCCAGCAGCGGGTCGAGAATGTCGGAGAGGTAGGAGACATCCTGAAGATTCTGAAGTCCTTTGACATTCGGGCAGGACACATTGACCGTGAACATATCGATGAAATCGTAAAGGTAGGAGAACGCCTTTTTGTAGTCGGCGATGATATCCTCGTCGGACGCGCTGGTGCTGTTCTTCGCTATGCTGGCGGCGATTATCGCGCGGGGCTTGTCTTTCTGAATATGATTGATCGCGTTGCGGACTCCCTTGTTGTTTATTCCCATCCTGTTGATTATGGCGTTGTCCTGTGGAAGCCTGAACAAGCGGGGCTTCGGATTGCCGGGCTGCGGCTCAGGAGTCAAGGAGCCGATCTCGATGAAAGAGAAACCGAACCAGGACAGCTCGTTGTAGAACTCACCGTTCTTATCAAGACCGGCGGCAAGGCCGACCGGAGCGGGAAAATCCATCCCGAACACGTTTCTGGACAATCCTGAGGGCTTGTGTCCGTAGATTAATTTCATCAGTTTACCGGCAAACGGAAGATGTCGCAAGGTTTTCAGTCCCTTGAACGTCAGATTATGCGCTGTTTCCGGCGAAAACTTGAACAAGAGCGGCCTGATGAGTTGTCTGTACATATTCTTCATTGAGTATTTATGACGCGAAATTAGACAAAATCAACAGAACCCGAAGCGTTTTCACGCAAAACATTCCTCATTCGAGCTCTTTGAATGTCCCGTTGTCGTAGAAAACCATAATTTTAACGATTTTGGGGTGGCTTGCGGAAGATTCGGAAGGGGAGTCACGCTCTACCTTCTCCTCGACTTTGGCCGCCTCTCCGGCGTTATCATTGGGAAATAGGTCTGGCTCACTCTGATTGTCTCCGAATAGTCCTAAGTCTTGTTCGATAGGCGGTTCTTGCCGCGGAATTTCAGGCTGGACCAGCCGTTCTCCGGCACTCTTATACATCTTGCCTTTGCCTGTGATGAGCCACTCGAGATTCAGATCGGGGAAGCACCGGGCCATATTCTGGATGAAATCGAACCCTGGTTTGTTCCTGCCTGCGAGAATGTGCGAGATACTGGCCTTCGCCACGCCAAGCCTATCAGCCATCTGTGACTGAGTGATGTTCTCCGCTTCCAAAAATTTCTGTAATCGCCCGTTCATTTACATTAGTGATATGTTTACAAAGGTAACATATTAAGTTGTGAAAAACAAACAAAAACAAGAGGTTACAAAAGTGAATCTATGATGGAAGTGGACCTAACGTAATTATAAACAAATTTAAGTAGTGATAGGGAAAGTACTCATAATTACAACGATTGTGAATTACATAATTCTATACTTTTCTAAACAGTGGCGAACATCGGGTGCAGTTTACTTGCCTAAGTTAAATCTTAAAACTAAATTATTAATTATATTATCTGATATTCAATATTTTACGGCAAAAATTTTCGCTCGATAAGCAAACCTTATATGGTTATTTGTAATTGTTTCATCCAACATTGGTGAATTTACATAAATTAACACAAAATTTACTATTGTAAACAAATTTAGCGTATTAAAATGTTTAGTTTGGAGGGCTTGCTCGTATTTCTTTATTTGATTAACTTTGTCAAAATATTTGGACTCAGAGATGATACCTTCAATTAAGATAGAGGACTACAATTATTGCCTGCCGGAGGACAGAATCGCCAAGTATCCTTTGGCTGAGCGAGACGCTTCAAAACTTCTTCGCTACGAGGACGGCAATGTCACCGAGACTGTCTTCAGGAATATTCCTTCACTTCTGCCCGCCGGGGCTTTGATGATCTTCAATGACACCAAGGTAGTGCCTGCGAGGCTTCATTTTCAGCGCGAGACTGGCGCCCACATCGAGATATTCTGTCTTGAGCCGGTGAATCCGCCGGAGTACAACACCGCTTTCGCGGCCGTTGAGAGATGCTGCTGGAAATGCGTCATCGGCAACGCCAAGCGCTGGAAGAGCGACATTCTTTCTTTGTACAACCCTGACAATGACGAGGCTGTCGCCGCTATGGCGCTGAAAGCGAGGCTCGTGGAGCGTAATGGCGAGACAGGAGTGGTTGAATTCTCCTGGCAGGACGGCAATCCTTTCTCAAGGGTGCTTGAGCTGTGCGGGACCGTTCCTATTCCTCCGTATCTCAACCGAGAGACCGAGTCAATCGACACCGAGCGCTATCAGACATTGTACGCGCGGGTGCGCGGCTCCGTCGCCGCCCCGACAGCCGGGCTGCATTTCACCCAGGCCGTTTTGGATGGCATCGCGGCGAAAGGTATTGATTGTGAGGATGTCTGCCTGCACGTTGGAGCCGGGACGTTCCTTCCCGTGAAAAGTTCTGACGTGGCCGAACATCCGATGCACAGGGAGCCGTTCGCTGTCTCGCTTGATCTCTTGAGGCGCATCAGGGGCAACAAAGGCAAGCTGATCGCTGTCGGTACAACTTCAGTCAGAACACTTGAATCCCTTTATTATGTGGGTGTCAGCTGCATCGAGAAAGGTAGGCCGGAGGATGTCGGGCAGTGGGTGCCTTATGAGCGGGAATATTCATACACAACCGCTGAGGCTCTTGACGCTTTGATCGCCTATCTGGAAAATAATGGTCTGAAAGAGGTCAAGGTTGGCACCAGGATCATCATTGTGCCGGGATTCCGTTTCAGGCTGGTTGACATCTTGGTGACGAATTTCCATCAGCCGGAAAGCACTCTGATTCTGTTGATTTCGGCCTTTGTGGGTGGTGACTGGAAGAGGATTTACGACTATGCCCTTGGACACGGTTTCCGCTTCCTGAGCTACGGCGACAGTTCGCTGCTTTTCCGTCGTGATTTGTAAGTCGCTTTCTTATCGGTGTTTACAAGGCTTTGCTAATGTTAAGTAAATTGCTTACATTTGCAGAGTTTTCAAACGATGATTTTTATGGCTGATTCATCTGAATTCGACAGTATCTGTCCTTACAATGACGCCGAGGCGGTCGAGGCCTTGAACAAGGTCGCGAACCATCCGGCCGTACTCGCCATTTCCGAGTACCTTTTCCCGGACGAGCCGATCACATTTCTCAGGAACGCTCTGAAAAGTGTTCATAATATTGATGAGTTTCAGGAGATTGTGATGAACAAGGCCGTCTCTTGGGTTATGGACAACACGATCCATAATTTCTCCTACGACGGCATCAGTTACATCAAGGAATTGAAAGGAAAATTCCTTGCGATGTCCAATCACAGGGACATCATCCTTGATCCGGCCATCACGCAGCTGGTACTTTTCCGCAACGGCGTGCCGATGACCGAGATCTGCGTCGGGGACAACCTCATCAAGCAGAGCAAGACGGTCGAGTACCTCCTGCGTTCCAACAGGATGATCCGCGTGATCAGGGGGATCTCCGCCCGCGAGCTCTATCTTTCGTCCCAGATTCTTTCCAAGTACATCCGTCAAACCATCACTTCAGGTAAATCCTCTATTTGGTTGGCGCAGAGGCAGGGACGAACCAAAGACGGAATCGACACCACTGAGCAGGGCCTTCTCAAGATGCTGGATATGAGCGGAACGAAGTCCTTCCAGGAGAACTTTTCCGAACTGAACATTGTCCCTCTCAGCATCTCTTATGAATATGAGCCTTGCGATGTTCGCAAAGCCCGCGAGATTCTCATCTCAAGGACTCAGAAGTACGTCAAGACAAGGACAGAGGATATGCACAGCATCGTGATGGGCATCAGGCAGCAGAAAGGAGACGTGCATCTTAACTTCGGCCTGCCTTTGACCGCGGACGAGATCGAGATGGCCTCCCGTTGCGACAAGAACGACCGCTATCAGGCCATCAGGCACGCCGTTGACAAGAGGATCATAGCCGGTTACCAGCTTTGGAAGACGAACTACATCGCCTACGACCTTGTCAACCACAGTTACAAGTATGCTGAACTTTACACCCCTGAGGATGTCGAGAAATTTACTGAATACACAGAGCATAAGCTTGACAAGGTTGAGCGTCGCCTGAACCGCGCCGAGCTTCGCGACATTTTCCTGAGGATTTACTCTAATCCTGTCGAGTCAAAAGAGCGTCTTGTCTCTGGAGAGCCGCTTCGTCAGGAGTAAGTCTCGCTTTATTTGAGATTTTTAAGAGTTTTTGCTTAATGTCCTGCAAGCAAGGCTGTGAAACAAAATTGTTCTATGTGCTAACATTTTTGTTAAAGCCATTTTGGCGCTAAAAATGACCGCTGATTATTGGTTTTCTGCAATAATCAGCGGTTAATTTTATGCGGTTGTCAATTCGGGATATTCCTAAAACAGCCTGTCAACGCTTGCGATGATTTCTTCGGCGGAAAGGTCTGGGCTCAGGATCAGGTCTGGCTTTTTCAGCTCGAATCCCTTGCTGGTCGCATTCAGCATTCCGGCGCCGGTGATGTTCAGCATCACGGTCTCATCCTTCTTTACCTTGCCTTCGTCAAGAGCCTTTTTCAAGGCGGCGACGGCGGTGGCGGCGGCAGGGAATATGTCGTAGCCTTCCTTGTTGAAGAATTGGAGCATCCAATAGACGATGTCGTCGTTTGTGACCTTGAAGAAGTCTCCGTTTGACTCTTTGAGTGTGTCAAATAGGCCTCCGGCGAGGCTGTACGGCGGCTTTCTGTTGGAAAGCACCTTCGCCAAGATCACCTCGGCGCTCTTTCTGGACTCTTCCGGCGTGATTGGTGCGAGGTCTCTTGAGTCCGATTTCCACGAGTCATACATCAAGGTGAACGGTGAGTTCTGGGTGCAATATACCCTCATTTTGTTCTCGCCGAACGATCCGTCCTTGGCCAGCCTGCAAGCGTTCTCCCAGGCTGCTATCGCTCCTGTTCCGCTTCCGACTGCCTGGAAGTATGCGTCCGGAATCCGTCCGATGACCTCGACGGCGCTCAGGAGCGTGGTTCCCATTCCGTCTCTTCTCGCCACGTTCTTTGCTCCGCCTTCGGCCAGATAGCGTGAGTCCTTGCAAAGTTTCTCACCGAGGGCTATGGCGTCATAGTAGTCCGTGCCGTTCGGAGTGGCTATGACCTTCACGCAGGACTTTAGCTTCTTCAGAAACCAAAGATCGCTGATGTTGTCGTTCGGGATGCAGATGACAATCGGAATGTCGTTGTCGGAGCAGACACGAGCGAAAGCCCTTGCAGTGTTGCCTGCGGACTGCACCACAAGGATTCTCTTGTCGTTTTTCGGCAGCCTGGCGCAGACCGAGAACGCCTCGGTCTCCTTGAAGGAGCAGGTCTCCATTTTCGCGCCTCGCTTAGGAACATAGCCCGACAGGGTGATGTAGAGGTTATCCATTCCCAAAAGCTCCGCAAGTCCCTTGCTCTTGTAGGTGACAGGGGCGTGTGAATTTCGGAGCGTCCTCTTGATCGGAAGCCATTCAGCGTATCTGTAGAGTCCCTTGAGGTCGTCACGGGGTGTGAATTTCTCGTTCTCATAAACGGCCCTTACCAGAGACGGGGACGTACCCTCGGGATCTGCGAGCGACCATCCCTCGTCCGGAAACATTCTTCCGGTGGCAATGTTCACCAGCTGATAATTTGTCGGTTTGAATTTCATTGTTATTTTGTTTTAAAATATTAATTTACAGATTGATGAAGAGGTATGTCATATAGCCTGCGAAAAGCGCCAGCGAGACGCCGCCCTCCATTCTGTCCATCTTTCTTCCTTTTCCTGTGAATGCTGTGATCAGGATAAAGACCGCTCCCAAAAGCAGGGCGCAAAGGTCAACTGGCGACATTCCAGCGAAAGAGAGTCCGGAAGGCGCTCCGTCTGCCATCGGGCGATAGGCAAGGGCGGAAGCCCCGAGGATGAGCAGGATGTTGCAGATGTTCGATCCGAGAATATTCCCGAGTGCGAGTTGCCCTTTTTTCTTTGCGGCGGCGACGACGCAGGTGACAAATTCCGGCATCGATGTTCCTCCCGCAAGGATTGTGACCGCTATGAATTTGTCACTGACCTCCAGCCTGCGGGCGATGTCGGCGGCGCTGTCAACGAACATATCCCCGCCGAATATCAGAGCCGCCAGACCTCCGGCGATTATCAAGGCAGCCACCCACATCTTCCTTTCTCCGCTACCTGATTCCTCGCTGCCGTCGGATTTGCCGGACTTGAAGGACCAGTATAGATAAGCGGCGAAAAGTGTCAGGAATATAATGCCGTCGGTTTTCGAAAGGATGTCTTCGTTTCCGATGCCGAAAAGAGTGTGGCGCATACCGAACAGAATCAGCAGCGCGCTTACGGCCACATTGACCGGGATGTCCATCCTGACATTGTCCCTTGTCATCGCCACCGGTCTCAGCAACGCGGTGAATCCGAGGATGAAGAGTGTGTTGAATATGTTTGATCCGATGACGTTGCCTATGGCTATGTCGGCGTTGCCTTTAAGAGCGCCTGACAGGCTGACCACAAGCTCCGGTGAGGATGTCCCTATGCCTACGATTGTCAGTCCGATCACAAATTCGCTCAGTCCGGCTCTTCTTGCCACCGCCGACGATCCATCCACCAGCCAGTCCGCTCCCAAAACGACCAAGGCGAGTCCCGCAAGTAGAGTCAAAATCTCTGTTACCATTGATACTTCGGTTGATTTCTTTAACTAACGCGAATTTAACAATCTCCCTGCATTTATCCGCTACTTTTTTGAATAGTACTTCGGCCAGCAAGCCGCAAGGTAGGCCTTCAGCTTGTCCTCGTGCGGATTCTGCGCCGGTTCGTAGAACACAGTTCCCTCCAAGCCCTTCGGGAGAAACTCAAGGTCGGCGAAGTGTCCGGGAAAATCGTGGGCGTACTTGTAGCCGTCGGCGTAGCCAAGTTCCTCCATCAGTTTGGTCGGAGCATTGCGAAGGTAAAGCGGGACTTGCGCTCCCTTGTCGGCTGACGCAGTCTCAAGAGCTTTGTTGATAGCCAAATAAGCGGCATTACTTTTAGGAGAACTTGCAAGGTAGATCGCCGCCTCTGAAAGCGGAATCCTCGCTTCCGGCATTCCTATCTGATGGACTATCTGGTAGCAGGCGTTGGCGAGCAGCAGGGCATTCGGGTTGGCGAGTCCGACATCCTCGGCGGCTGATATGCATAGCCTTCTTGCGATGAACAGAGGGTCTTCTCCTCCGTCAAGCATCCTGGCGAGGTAATAGACAGCGGCGTTCGGATCTGAGCCGCGGATTGACTTTATGAACGCCGAGATGATGTCGTAGTGCATCTCCCCGTCCTTGTCGTAGATTGCCGGGTTCTCCTGAAGGCAATCCGTGACCGCCTTGTTGTCGATAACGATGTGGGATTCCTTTCCGGCGAATGAATCCACCACAATCTCAAGCACGTTAAGGAGTTTTCTTCCGTCTCCTCCGCTGTGGCGGAAGAGGGCTTGCGTCTCCTTTATCTCGATGTCTTTCTCTTTCAGAAGTACGTCATTCTTGAGCGCGTTGTCAAGAAGTGTCTGAAGGTCACTGACTTCCAGTGATTTAAGCACGAAGACCTGGCAGCGGGAGAGTAGAGGAGTGATGACTTCGAACGATGGGTTCTCCGTTGTGGCCCCGATCAGGGTGATCGTCCCGTTCTCGACAGCTCCGAGAAGAGCGTCCTGCTGTGCCTTGTTGAATCTGTGGATCTCGTCGATGAACAGAACAGGTGACGCACCGTTTGAGAACACGGACGCGCTTTTCGCTTTCTCTATCACGTCTCGGACTTCCTTGACTCCCGCGCTAACCGCCGAGAGTGTGTAGAAATCTCTGGAAAGGGTTTTCGCGATGATTCCAGCCAAGGTCGTCTTGCCGACTCCGGGAGGTCCCCAAAGGATGAACGAGGACAGGTTACCGCTCTCGATCATCTTCCTAAGGATGCATCCTTCACCGACAAGATGCCTTTGCCCGACATATTCGGACAGGTTTTTCGGCCTCATCCTTTCGGGAAGAGGGGGGAGCATCGCACTTTTGCCTGTTTCTGACATATTCTCGAACATTCTTGTCTATGTTTCTTATTTGTAGTTTATGAAACTAATTTGTTAATTGTGGTAACAAATTAGTTATGCGCTTAAATCCGCTAAAATGCACATCCAATTACGCACAAATTTAAGAAAATCCAGAATAAGTTTCGTAAATTTGTTTACTGTCTTGATCGGTGACGCGTTTTGTGGTTTCCGACTGACTTGAGTGTGACGATTAAGAAGTCTCGGCATTATTTAATTTTCAGGGTGGAATCCCCTCTCCGTTGCTTATCTTCATCTGTTACACAATTTGGATTATGTTAAGTTGAGTATATAGAAACACTACCCTGTATGATTTTGCAACTACTGACTCTTCTCGGTGCCTTGGCGCTGTTTGTCTTTGGTCTGGAGATGCTTAGCTCCGGAATCCAGAAGTCGTTCGGCGACAGGCTCAGAAACTTTGAGAAATGGATGACATCAGGCAATCCTTTGAAGCAGATTCTTTCCGGAGCCGGAATCACGGCGGTCGTCCAATCCTCCAGCACGACGACTGTTCTTGTGGCCAGCCTTGTCGGAGTCGCCACACTTTCGCTCAAGCAAGGAATCTGCGTGATTATGGGAGCGAATGTCGGCACGACCGTAACCGCTTGGATCATAGCGGCTACCGGATTCTGGCTTGACATCACTGTCTTGGCTTTCGTGCTTCTTGGCGTCGGATTCGTCCTCACTCTCCTGAAAAAATCATCGGTCAAGAGCATCGGTCAGGCCGTAATGGGACTCTCGCTTGTCTTTGTCGGTCTGATCTACATAGAGTCATCGATTCCCGCCATTGACACGGTGCCTCAGGTCGCGGAGTCGATCACTTCCCTGTCTTCCCACGGAATCGGCTCGGTGCTTCTGTTTATGGCGATTGGAATAGTAATCACCTTTATTCTTCAGTCTTCCAGCGTCACCGTTGTTCTGACAATGGTTTTGGCCTATCTTGGATGGCTGTCTTTCCCGATGGCCGCCGCGATGGTTCTCGGCGAGAACATCGGAACCACGATCGGAGCCAACATTGCGGCAAGCGGAGCCGGCGTGCAGGCGCGCAGGGCGGCACTCGCCCACACCATATTCAATGTGGCAGGCGCGATCTTTGTACTGATCTTCTTCAATATATTCATAAAGATCAACTTATGGATTGTGTCCATCTTCGGGTTTGACGCTCCGATGACCGCAGTGTTCGGAGTCGCCTGCGTGCATACGCTGTTCAACGCGATCGCCACAGTTGTCTTGGTCTGGTTCCGCAAGCCGTTCGCCAATCTTCTGATCAGCTGCATTAAGGAGCCGGCTCCGGAGGGAGGTGACTTCCATCTGAAGTTCATCGGTGGAGGAAGAATCATCGGAACTCCTTCAATCTCAATAGAACAGGCCTACAAGGAGACTGTCAATTTCGCCGTCACCGCCCAGAACGGCTTCCAATTCGTCAAACTTGCTCTGAACGAGAAAGATCCTGACAAATTTGAGGAATACAGGCAAAGGCTTGTCAAGTGCGAGGAAGTGACGGACAGGTTTGAATATGAGGTCGCCGCATTTCTGAATGGCCTCACCTGCGAGCCGATGAATGACCGAGAGGCGCGCGAGGTTAAGGTCATCTACCGCGTGATCAGTGAGTTGGAGAGCCTTGGAGACAGTTGCGAGAACATCAGCCGCCTGCTTACCCGGCTTCGCGTCCACAAACTTGAGTTTGACGATGAGACGATCAGCAAGCTTAACCTGTTGATCGGCAAGGTCAACCACGCGTTCGCCGTGATGGTGTCAAATCTGAAGCTTGCGGTGAACGGCGAGCTTACGGACATCAGCAACGCCTACAATGCCGAGGATGTCATCAACGTCACCCGCGACACCCTGCGGGACGAGGGCATTCTCCAGATAGAGAAAGGAGCGGACAAGTTCCTGGCGATCAACTACTATCTCGATATGCTTGCCGAGCTTGAGGCGATGGGCGACTTTATGATCAACGTCTCCCAGTCGATCTCACACGAATTTGACAAATAACATCAATCCTTTCAGGAATTTTACGAATATGTCCAGAAAAAGAGTCGATCTCCTGTTGGAGAACATCACTATCGAAGCCTGTGCCGCTGAAGGCAAGGCACTTACACATTGGAACGGAGTCGTGGTCTTTGTCCCGTTCGCCGTGCCTGGCGATGTTGTTGACATCCGTGTCACGAAAAAAAGCAAGAATTACTATGAAGGGTTCATTGAAAGGATTGTCTCCCCTTCTCCGGACCGCCTGAAGCCGTTCTGCGAGCATTTCGGTGTCTGCGGAGGGTGCAAGTGGCAGCCTCTCCCCTATCCGATGCAGCTTGAGGCCAAGCGCCGGCAGGTCTATGACCAGTTGGTGCGCATCGGCCATCTGGATGTGCCGGAGATCAGGCCTACGATTCCGTCCGACAAGACTCAGTACTACCGCAACAAGCTGGAGTTCACGTTCTCGTCCAAAAGATGGCTGCTCAAGGACGAGGACATAGAGAATGTTCCCGAGAATGACAGGATGGGACTTGGCTTCCACGTCGGCAAATTCTTCGACAAGGTGCTGGACATCAAGCATTGCTACCTACAGAAAGACCCTTCCAACGACATCAGGCTGTTCATAAAGGAATATGCCGTCAAGAATGGCCTGGATTTCTTCGACATCCGTCAGAACGTGGGCTATGTCAGGAATATGTTCATCCGCACCACCGACACAGGCGACCTGATGGTGATAGTCTGCTTCTTCTACGAGAACCGTGAGGATCGGGAGAAAATGCTTGACGCTATTTCTGAAGCGTTCCCTCAAATCACTTCTCTTTACTACATCATCAACAATAAGTTGAATGATTCAATAGGTGATCAGGAGTGCATTCTGTACAAAGGCGAGCCTACGATTCGTGAGACAATGGAGGGGCTGACTTTCCGCATAGGGCCGAAGTCTTTCTATCAGACTAATTCCGAGCAGGCCTACAAACTCTATTCTGTGGCGAGGGAGTTAGCCGGATTGACAGGGGATGAGGTCGTCTATGACCTTTACACCGGCACCGGCACAATCGCGCAGTTCGTCTCCGGAAAGGCCGCCAAGGTGATAGGCATTGAATATGTCCCTGAGGCGATCGAGGACGCCAAGGTCAACGCCGCGGGCAACGGAATCACCAACTGCGAGTTCTTTGCCGGCGATATGAAGGATGTCCTGAGTCCTGATTTCATTCAGGAACACGGTCAGCCGGATGTGATCATTCTGGATCCTCCCCGCGCCGGCATTCACCCTGACGTGGCGAAGGTCATTCTTGAGGCCTCCCCTGCCCGTATGGTCTATGTCAGCTGCAATCCTGCCTCGCAGGCGCGGGATCTGGCTCTTTTCGCCGAAAAGTACGAGATCACGGCCGTGCAGCCGGTCGATATGTTCCCTCACACACAGCACGTCGAGAACGTCTGCGCGCTTAGGTTTCGTTAATGGACGGGCGCTTCGAAATAGGTAACGTTTAAGACTTTCCGGGCGCTTCGACAGGCTCAGCGACCGGAAAGTTTGAACGGCGTTCTATAGGGTCGCTGAGCCTGCCGAACCAGGGTAGCTGAGCCTGTCGAAGTGCCCGGTTGATACCGCCGAACCAGGTTGGTGAGCTTGTCGAACCATCAGAACGGGTACCCGACTCCGAAATGGAGGGAGTACCCGTCCTTTCTCAGCCAGTCGGACGGACCTCGCCAGTTCTTGGAATCCAATGACGGGTCATAGACTTTCATACCCATATCAAGGCGCAGTATCAGGAAGTTAAGATCGACGCGGAGTCCGAGTCCCCAGTTGGCCGCGAGACTGGAGGCAAGGTTCTTAAGGTCGAAATGAGTGTGCGCCCAGTTGTCTCCGTCAGCCTCCTTCAGGGTCCATACATTACCCACGTCCGTGAAGACCGCCCCGCACAGTTTCCAGAACATCGGGAATCTGTACTCAAGATTGGCCTCAAGTTTCACGTCACCTGTCTGGCTTGGAATCACGAATGTGGTGTCGGCCTTGGAGTTACCAGGGCCGAGAGACCGGGCCTGCCATCCTCTCATACTGTTCGCTCCGCCGCTGTAGAACTGCTTCTCGAACGGAATCGTGGATGAGTTGCCGTAGGCGTAGCCGACTCCTCCGAGGAGTCTGAACGCAAGGGCGTGGTTGGAGTTGTGTCCGAGGACCATCGTCTTACCTAAGGTGAGTTCCGCGCGGACATATTGAGAATACGGTGTGTTCCAGATAAGTCTGGAGCCATATTCATCCTTCCGCATTGTTCCGTTGAACAGGCTCAAGACATTGCCGGACGCGTCAAGTTGCAGTCTGGCGTATTGGTATGACACTTTAGGGACAAGGGATGAGTTCGTGGTGTAGTAGGCGACAAGTCCGGCGCCAACGTCAAAGTGGTTCTGGTAGGCGTCCCTCATAAACGGATTTCCGGATAGGGTCTTGTAGAAATTCGGGTCGAGGTTCGTCAGCCTGACTATCTTGGCCTGGATCGGGTAGAACTGATAGAAGAACTTTCCGCCTCGCAGCGAGCCTGAATAGCCGAATGATGTCGAGATCATATTCCTCGTGTATTCAGGACGGTTCTGGTAGTTATATGAAGCGTTGATTTCGGTTCGAGGCACTGACGGTCCCTTGAACGCCGTGTTCGGCAGTCCGAGAAATTCAGGGAAACTCAGTCCGGCGGACACACCGAACTCGTTGGACTTGACGCTGCGGTCGTCGTACTTGAACTGGAAGTTGCCTAAGAAGCCGAGGTTCAGCCATTGCCCGCCGTGGAAGATGTTCTTGTGGTAGTAGCTTAACTGAGGTGAGATTCCGATCAGGCCGGTCGAGTTGGTCGATCCCTCAAGGTTCACCTTGAATCCCTGCATTCTTGAGCGCGTGAGATTGATGTCGCAGTCCACCGTCCCCGAGTCGCGCGGAGTCAAAGCGATGTTCACGCCGCTGAAGAGCCGCAGCGCGGAGAGGCGGGAATATGTCGTGTTCACTTCCTCCTCATCGTAGCGGTCTCCCGGCTTGAGAGTACATAGGTTCCTAAGCACCTTGTCATTGAATCTCATATCGTTGTCGTAGGAGATGGTCACTTCCCCGAATGAATATTTCCGGTGAGGGCGGGCATATTCAGGAGTCTGGTTTCTTGTGTATTCCTTCACCGTCATCAGAAGGTCGGCGGTGTCTTTTGAGTGGAGCGTGTCCGCCTCGAAGTAAAAGTAGTTCTTCGTGAAGCCGAAGTAGCCTTTGCGGCGGAAGGCGGCGGCGGAGCGCTCCGTCTCCTTCTCCAGCGCGTCCTCCGAGAGGAAGTCGCCTGGCTTGAGCGAGATGAGCGATGTGTCGGCGTAGAAGTCGTCCCTGAACTCCCCTTCCGGCAATGAGTATGTCAGTTTGCCTATCCTGTAGCGCTTTCCGAGTGTCACAGTGTAGGTGACATCCACCTTTTTCCCCTTGACTTTCACGTCGCTGCGCACGTCGGAGCCATAGTAGCCGAGGTATTCGAGATGCCTCTGGATGTTCTCCACCGAGGCGTCAACCTGAGTCGGCTGAAAGACCACCGGAGCCGTTCCCATCTTCCTGATGAACTTGTTGACCGCCTTGTCCGGGTTCTTTCCGGACCAATTGTAGATGTTCAGGAACGGATTCCAGCCGAAGATGATGTAGGAGTTGGGCTTCTGCTTGATGTAGGACTCGATCTCCTTGGTGTTGAATTTCGTGTCGCCTTTGACCTCCACCTTGTTGGCGGCAAGGCGGAACTGGCCGTCCTCAAGGACGCGTGTCGTGCTGCACGAGAGGATGAGGAACGATGCGGCCGTTAAGGCCGCAGTTTTATGTAGAACCGAGGATTTTCCCTTCATATTCCACAAAAATAGCAACCCTTTCTGATTTTTCTTCAAAATTGGGTCAAAATATTAATTTTCGTACCTATCTTTGCACGCCTATTGAGATTTTCCTCTATAGGCTCACAGATTTGTCGAACATTTAAGGTTTACAGTTTTTGGAATAATGAAGAACAAATACATTGATCTGGTCGATCAGACTTTTGATTTCCCTCAGGACGAGTTCAGGGTTGAAGACGGCAATCTTTTCGTCAATGACATCGATATGATGGGAATCATCAAGGAATACGGTACTCCGTTGAAACTCACCTATCTTCCTAAGATCACATCTCAGATCCAGAGAGCCAAGAGAATGTTCCGCAACGCGATGTCGAAGGTCAGCTATGAGGGCGACCACCACTATTGCTACTGCACGAAGAGCTCTCAGTTCAAGTTTGTCATAGAGCAGGCTCTGAAAAGCGATGTCCACCTTGAGACATCGTCCGCCTACGATCTTGACCTGATACGCAAGCTGGAGGAAGAGAAACTTGTAGATAAGAACCTTATAATAATCTGCAACGGCTTCAAGAGGCCTCAGTACATCCAGAACATCGCGGCGATGCTCAACGAGGGCTGGCGTAACATCATCCCTGTACTCGACAACAAGAACGAGCTTGAGGATCTGGACGACCTGCTGGAGGTGCCGACACAGCTCGGCATCAGGATCGCCTCCGAGGAGGAGCCTTCATTCGATTTCTACACTTCCCGTCTGGGAATCAGATACTCCGACATCATTCCGTTCTACCGCAACGGAATCAGCAAGAACCCTAAGTTCAAGCTGAAGATGCTGCATTTCTTCATCAACACCGGCATCAGGGACACCTCCTACTACTGGAACGAGCTGGCCCGCTGTCTGAACCTGTACTGCGACCTCAAGCAGATCTGTCCTGATCTTGACTCGCTGAACATCGGAGGAGGACTCCCTATAAAGACCTCCCTGGCGGTTGACTATGACTACAAGTATATGATCGAGGAGATTGTCTATCAGATCAAATCCGTCTGCGACTCGCACGGGGTTCAGGTTCCGGACATCTACACGGAGTTCGGCAACTTCACCGTCGGCGAGAGCGGCGCGACCATATTCAAAGTGCTGGATGTCAAGCAGCAGAATGACCGCGAGTGCTGGTATATGATCGACAACTCGTTTATGACCAGCCTTCCTGACACTTGGGGACTCCATCAGAGGTTCATCCTCTTCCCTATCAACAAATGGAATGAGGAATATCACCGTGTCTTCATTGGCGGTCTGACCTGTGACAGCAAGGACTTCTACAACTCGGAGGCCCATTCAAACGCCATCTTCCTTCCGGTGATGAAGAACAGAAGGGATCCGCTCTACATCGGGTTCTTCCACACAGGGGCCTATCAGGAGGCCATCTCAGGCTACGGCGGAGTCAAGCACTGTCTCCAGCCTTCGCCTAAGCACATCCTCATCGACAAGGACAAGGACGGCAAGATAACGACAAGGGTGTTCGCTCCCGAGCAGAGCTCCGAGTCAATGCTGAAGATTCTCGGCTTCTAAGCCTTATGTCTGCCCTACCTGTATCGCATAGTGAGATAAAGTTCGTCAAATCGCTTGGACAGAAGAAGTTCAGGGACGAAAACGGACTTTTCGTCGTTGAAGGTGAGAAGATGGTGGCCGAGGCCTTGGCTTCTGGTTTCACAGTAGAGAAAGTCTATCGTGCGGGCGAGGTCGGAGTCGAGGCGATGGAAAGGCTGAGCCTACAGTCCTCACCCTCCCCTGCCTTGGCTCTTGTCAGGAAGCCTTCTGATTTGGAAATCAGTGATTTCGGTCAGGATTTCCTGCCGGGTAAAGGGCTGTTTTTAGCTCTTGACGGAATAAGGGATCCCGGCAATCTCGGAACGATCATCCGCACGGCGGACTGGTTCGGAATCGACGGTGTCCTCGCCTCGCAGGACACCGTGGATGTCTTCAATCCGAAGGTCGTGCAATCCACTATGGGGGCCATATTCAGAGTCAGGTTCCACTATTGCGACATCAGCGCTCTTTGCGAGGCGGCCGTGGCTGCCGGCGGTAATGTCTATGGCACTTTTCTGGACGGAGAGGACATCTATTCAAAGGAATTGTCCACGGGCTGCGACTCGCCGTCTGTCATCGTGATCGGCAATGAGTCAAAAGGAATATCCCGGGAGGTTGGAAGACTTGTCACCGACCGGCTTTTCATCCCGTCCTGGCCGAGGAACGAGAGAGGCTCTGAGTCTTTGAACGCCGCTGTGGCCACCGCGGTTACAGTAGCCGAGTTCCGTCGCAGGGGCTGACGGCCAGCCTGTCCGGATCAGGGAATCCGCTCCGGGGTTTCGGAATATTCCGGAGTTTTTCGTAATTTACGCCCTATATACTAAATCAGATTGAGATGAACGAAGAATCCTTGATGCGGGCAAGAATCCGGAAGATTCTGATGATCTGCAGCAACTACGACGCTTTCGCCCTGGAAGAGGACGGACGCATAGAGAATCAGGTCCGGAACGAGTACCGGGAGCTTAACCTTAGCAATCCCCCGAAGTTTATATGGGCCAATTCCTCGGCCCAGGCGCACAGGATGATCGATTCCGACACTGAGATCGATATGGTCATCTGTATGTACAATGAGCAGGACAAAGGAATATTCCCGTTCGCCTCCGACCTTAAGGACGCGGGACGCGGTGTGCCTTTCATTCTTCTTATACACTACTCCAAGGCGGTCCGGCAGAGGGTTCTTGAGGCCCCGCACCGCGGTGTCGATTTTGTCTTCAGCTGGCACGGCAACGCTGATCTCATCCTGGCCATCGTCAAATTGCTTGAGGATGCGGCTAATGCCGAAAATGACGTGTTTGACGTGGGTGTGAGAGGTATTCTGCTTGTCGAGGACTCCATAAGGTACTACTCGAACTATCTCCCGGAACTGTACAAACTCGTTCTCA
This sequence comes from uncultured Muribaculaceae bacterium, assembly GCA_964479325.1. Classification (GTDB taxonomy): domain Bacteria; phylum Bacteroidota; class Bacteroidia; order Bacteroidales; family UBA932; genus Cryptobacteroides. The sequence continues at coordinate 5,320 of CAYZKZ010000011.1, read as the reverse complement.
CGCAGAGTCAGGAATTCATCACGGAGTCGCTCAACGAAGACCAGAAGAAGTACAGGAAGAGATCCCGGCCTAAGATATTCCTTGCCACTTGTTACGAGGAGGCCATCGCCTATTTCGAGAAATACCGGAAAAACCTGCTTGGAGTGATTTCTGATGTGGGAATGGTCATCCATAAAGGTGATGATCCCAAGACTGAGAAACTTGACGCTGGTATCGAGCTTGTCAAGATCATCCGTGACTACGATCCTCTGATGCCTGTTCTACTCCAGTCATCCCAAGGGAGCGTGGCTGAGGTGGCCGCAAGACTCGGCGTGGGCTTTCTTAAAAAATATTCCAGCACTCTTTTCCTCCAGCTTGGGGACTATATGAAGGAGGAGTTCGGATTCGGTGACTTCGTGTTCAGGGACTCTGGTGGAGCTGAGTGCGGAAGAGCGGCGAGTCTTTCCCAGCTGGAGAAGATCATCTACGACATTCCGGATGCCGTCCTGATGAGCAACACGTCGAGGAATATGTTCTCGAAGTGGCTCTATGCCAGAGGTTTGTTCAATCTGGCGGGGACATTCCGCGCTGTCCATCACGAGGATGTGGGCGAGTTCCGTAAATTCCTGCTTGACAACATCCGGCGTTACCACAGAAGCATCGGTCAGGGCATCATCACGGAATTTCATAAAGATTCCTACGAGGACTATTACTGGTTCTCCAGAATGGGTGACGGCTCGTTAGGCGGAAAGGCGAGAGGCCTGGCCTTTCTCAATCATCTTGTGCAAAAGCATTCGCTGTCGGAGAAATACGATGGTTTGAGAGTCTCCATACCCCGCACAGTCGTGCTCACTACTGATTGGTTCGACAAATTCATCATCGACAACGGTCTCCAGTACGTGATCGACGCCGCGTTGTCCGATGACGAGATCCTTTCGGAATTTGTGGCCTCCACTTTGCCTGACGAGCTGACTCAGGATCTGAAGGCTTTTCTCGCCACGGTCGATGGACCGCTTGCCGTGCGTTCCAGCTCGAAGCTTGAGGACAGCAACTACCAGCCGTTCGCCGGAGTCTATGCCACTTATATGTGTCCTCCTGTGGAGAACAAGGACAGAATGCTTAGGGAACTCGGCAAGGCGATCAAGAGTGTCTATGCCTCCACTTATTTCAAAGGGAGCCGGAATTATATTCAGGCAAGCGGCAACCTCTTGGGAGAGGAGAAGATGGCTGTCATTGTCCAGAGCATCTGCGGCTCCGTTCACGGAAATGACTTCTATCCGATGATGTCAGGAGTAGGCAGGTCGCTCAATTCGTACCCGATAGGAACGGAGAAAGCGTCGGACGGAGTTCTGAATGTGGCCTTCGGACTTGGCAAGACTGTCGTCGATGGCGGAAGGACTCTGCGTGTGGACCCTCTGCGTCCCCGGAAGATTCTTCAGCTGTCTAATCCGAAACTTGCGCTCAGGGACACTCAGAATGAGATCTTCTCATTGGATTTGAGTCCGTCTGCGTTCAAGATTTCCAGAAACGACGGCATAAATCTGAGGAAAGTGCCTGTGGCCGAGGCCTTGGAGGAATATGATCATCCCGAATTGGTCGCTTCGACCTACGACGCCCTTGATGACAGAATGACTCCCGGAATAGGGACAAGAGGGGCAAGGGTGGTCTCTTTCGACGGAATATTCCAGTACGACCGTTTTCCGGTCGCCAAAGCGCTGTCGGAGATTATGGGCATCTGTAGGGACGAGCTGATGAGCGAGGTGGAAATTGAGTTCGCTGTCGATCCCGTCAGGTCATCCGGCGGTAAGGAGGCGGATTTGAAGTTGCTTCAGGTCAGGCCGGTCTCAAGCGGAGTAGGCGCGCAGACCTCGTCCATCGAAGAGGCCGAGGCGACCGTCGGTACAAAATTGATTCTCAGTGACAACGCTTTGGGAAACGGGTATTTCACCGAATCCTCCTTCATTGTGGTGATTATGCCGGATTCATTCGACAAGATGAAGACGGAACTGATGGCCGAGGAGGTCTCCGCCATCAACGCCGCTATGGTCGCTGACGGAGAGACTTATTTCCTTGTCGGTCCGGGACGCTGGGGTTCGTCGATTCCTACCCTTGGAGTGCCTGTGGCCTGGACGGACATCTCGGCGGCGAGAATGGTCGTTGAATATGGAATCGACGGTTTCAGGATTGATCCGAGCCAAGGCACGCATTTCTTTCAGAACATCACGTCACTCGGTGTCGGCTACCTGTCGGTTGACCAATACGCCGGTTCGGGCAAGATTGATTTCGACGCCGTCTCGCGGCTGGAATGCGTCCGTCAGGGACGGTTCGTCAAAGTGTTCAAGGTGGCTGGATTGACCGGATTCATCGACAGGAACAAAGGTAAGGCGTTGATTGGATTTTAGTTATGGGAAAGAAGATTATCTATCAGGTTCTCCCGAGGTTGTGGGGGAAAGGTAAGTTCTCCTGCTTTGACGAGGAGACATTCTCTTATTTCAAATCTTTGGGAGTCACCGATGTCTGGTACACCGGAATCGTGAGGCACGCCACGACCTGCTCGGCCGACGGATGCCCGGCTTCGGACAGCCAGATTGTAAAAGGTGCGGCAGGATCGCCGTACGCCATCACAGACTACTATGACGTGAATCACTATCTGGCTGATTGTCCGGAAAAAAGAATGGATGAGTTCGAGGCTTTGTTGAAGCGGACGCATAACGCCGGGCTTAATGTTGTGATGGATTTTGTCCCGAATCACGTTTCCCGTGACTATGGCAAGGTTGGTCTGTCCCGTCCGGATGTAAGTCCGCTTGGAGCGGAGGATGATCCGACCGTTCATTGGAGACCCGAGAATGATTTCTACTACTATCCCGGTCAGCCGCTCAGACTTCCCTTCAATGCCCAGACTTACTACGAGAACCCGGCGAAGGCCTCCGGGAACTGTTTCTCCCCCGCCCCCTCCGTCAATGACTGGTACGAGACGGTCAGGCTGAACTATTGCAATTTCCACACGGGGACGTGGGACAAGATGTACGACATTGTCCGCTACTGGTGCGGCAAAGGGGTTGACGGATTCCGCTGCGATATGGTGGAGATGGTTCCGTGGCAGTTCTTCCAGTGGCTTATCAAGAAGATAAAGTCTGAGTTCCCGGATGTGTCCTTCATCGCGGAAGTCTATCAGAAGGAATTGTATGCCAGGTACATAAACGAGGTTGGCTTTGATTGCCTGTACGACAAGTCTGGCCTGTACGACACCGTGAGGGCTGTTGTACAGGGTCACGGGACGGCAAAAGGCCTCACTTGGAACTGGCAGTTTCTCGGTGACCTCCAGCCAAGGATGCTCAATTTTCTTGAGAATCACGACGAGCAGCGCTTCGCTTCGGATTTCTTCGGCTGTGACGCGTCACGGACATTCGCGGCGCTTGGAGCGAGCCTGTTCCTCAATCAGGCTCCGTTTATGGTCTATTTCGGTGAGGAGATCGGTGAGCGGGGGATGGACGCCGAAGGATTCAGCGGCCGCGACGGACGGACCACGATCTTCGATTGGTGGAAGATTCCTTCAATCGGCAGGCTGATTGAATATATTCATAAAAATCAGGGACTTGCGCCCGAGGAGGAGCGGCTGCTGCAAAAGTGGCGCTGTTTTATGAATATGGCCGCGTCGCATCCGGCCGTGGCATCCGGCAAGACTTTCGACCTTTGCTATTGCAACTATGACTCGCCGGGATTCGACCCTGACAGGCACTTCGCGTTCCTGCGTTCGGACGGATCTGAGACGTGGCTGTTTGTCTGTGATTTCGCTGACGGACGGGCGCTTCGACAGGCTCAGCGACCGGTTGGTGAGCCTGTCGAACCACAGCGATCAAATCTGATTGAACAATCACAGAGTCAGTCGGTCACCGGGCCTGTCAAGTCGGTCACCGAGCCTGTCGAGTCGGTCTCCGAGCCTGTCGAGGTGCCGAATCATCGTGAAATCGAGAAATTATCCATTCTTATTCCCAAGGAGGCCATCGAGTATTTAGGCATAAAAAACAACCCCGGCACGGAGACCCGCGTCGAGGTTGAAGTGTCAACTGATGACTGTGTTTTCCTAAGGCTCAACTAACTGAGCCTTAGATGTTCATCAATTACCAGTTAAGGATTTTCTTGAAGTCGTACTCCTCTGGGTTGGCGACGTAGGCCTTTGCTGCCTCGTAGTCAGCCGGAGTGATGTAGTGGCAGATGTGTCCGTAGTAGTTGCGGGCGATTCCGCCGTCGATGTCCACGCGGCGAGGAGGGATCTTGCCCTCTGCGTTCTGGAGATCCTTCAGGTAGAGAGGCTGCGCGTTGCCGTTCTCATCGACATAGACCATACATCCGGTCTCGCCCTTTGAGAAGAGCTCATAGACTCCGAGAGCGAGTTCCGTGCAGTAAGACAGGTCGTAGGCGACAGGATCCTGGCAGCGTACATCGTAGCCGATCTCCACAGGACGGGTCTTGACCTTCATTCCGATCTTCTTGAACTCCTTCTCAAGGATGTCGTTGAAGAGGACGGCCTTTGAGATCTTTCCGAGCTCAGGATGTCCGTGCTCATCGTAGGTCATATGTACTCCGGTGGCCTTGATGTCCTCCGGCTCAAGGTCGTGGAACACGCCTTCCGCGACAACGACAGTTCCGTAAGGGATGCCGAGAAGCTTTCTCTTGATGATGGCGGAGAGGGTGAGTTTGATGATTTTGTCAACGGTGATTGTGGTCTTGTTGAACATCTCCGGGATGATGGTCATCGGGCAGTGAGTGGCCTCGCCGATTCCGAGGGCAAGGTGACCGGCGCTGCGGCCCATCGCTGAGATGAGAAGCCAGTTGCCGGATGTGCGCGCGTCCTCATAGACGGTGCGGGCGATGTGCGCTCCCTCATCCTTGGCGGAGTTGAATCCGAAGGTAGGCGCGTTGTGAGGCAGAGGAAGGTCGTCGTCGATTGTCTTAGGAACGTGGATGTTGTGGATCGGATAGTTCTTGGCCTCCAGAAACTTGGCGATCCTGTTCGCTGTCGATGCCGTGTCGTCACCGCCGACGGTCACGAGAAGCTTCACGTTGTTGTCCTGAAAAAGGGCCAGGTTGAAGTTCTCCTCGAAATCCTTGTCGGTCGGTTTGAAGCGGCTCATCTGGAGGTATGATCCTCCTCTGTTGAAGTAGGCGTCAGCCTTGAAGAAATCGATGTCTTCGGTGCGGGCTTCCTTGCGGAAGAGTCCTGTGTAGCCTTCGTGGAGTCCGATGACCCTGTAGCCGTTGGAAAGGAATGTCTTGGCGACTGAGAACACAACGGTGTTCATTCCCGGCGCTGGACCGCCGCCGCACAGAATGATGATTG